>NZ_JBHWHX010000013.1:145958-199090 GCF_042732315.1 Streptomyces sp. NPDC059787 | reverse complement strand
CCGGAAATCTGCGGGCCGGGGGCCTGCGGGAAGCCGGAGGAGCGCCGGCCGGGCCTGCTCCACCGCCTCGCACTCGAGGACGAGCCGGGCGCCGGGCCCTGTCTCCTCGAGCGCCCTCGGAGGCGGAGCCGTTCAGAGCCCGTCGTCGGCCAACAGCTGGGAGCCGAGGGTGTCGTACGCCCATTGCTCCCACTTGGCCGGTGGCCACGCGCGGTCGCGGGTGAGGACCAGGAAGAGCTCCGGGCTGAGGATGGCGTAGACGATGTCCGCCGCTTCTTCGACGGGGACGGCGGTGCGGGCGCCCGGCTTCTCGGTCAGGGACTTCGCCGCTGTCGCGATCACCGTGTACCGCGGGTCCGTCCGGTCCGGCCACAACTCCCGGATCTCCGGGTTGGTCGCTGTCGCGGCGCGGACCATCTCGTTGACGGCCGCGACGCGTTCGAGTGTCCTGCGGGTGCCGGCGACCAGCGCGGCCAGCGCGGACTCGGCGGTGGGCGCGGTCGTGACCTCCGTGAACCAGGGCCGCTCCATCGTCGGCACGGGTTCGTCGTCGCCCGCGATCGTGACATCGACGAGTTCCTTGAGCAGCGAGGGCTTGTTGCGAAAGACGAAGTAGACGGTCTGCACCGCCACCCCTGCCCGGTCGGCGATCTCCTGCAGCTTGGTCGCCCCGTAGCCCTGCTCGACGAAGAGCGCGCCGGCCGCCTCGATGATCCGTCGCCGTGTCTCCTGAGCCTTGCCGCCCTGCTTCCCCTTGCCTTCACCCATGACTGGAGCTTATATCTAGAGTTGAACTCTAGAGGTTGACTCCAATCGTCGGAGGGCAAGCCGTGCACACGATCGCCAACCGTCAGCAGGCAGAGGCGTGGAACGACTGGGAGGGCGTCCTCTGGGCCGAACACCCCGAGCGTTACAACGGGATGATGGGCTCGTTCAACGCGCCCCTCTTCGCCGCCGCGGACATCACAGCCCGGGACCGGGTCCTCGACGTCGGCTGCGGCACCGGCCAGACGACGCGCCTCGCGGCGCGACGGGCCCACGACGGGAACGTCGTGGGTGTCGACCTGTCCGCGCCGATGCTGGAACGTGCCCGCCGTGACGCGGCCGCGGAAGGCCTCGACAACGTCACCTTCGAACAGGGGGACGCACAGGTGCATCCGTTCCCCGACCGCGGATTCGACGTCCTCGTCAGCCGCGGCGGTGTCATGTTCTTCGCCGACCACGTCGCGGCCTTCACCCATCTCGGGCACGCGCTCGTGCCCGCCGGCCGCCTCGCGTTCCTGGGGCCGCAGCCCGCGGGCCCGGACAGCGCCTACGCCCGCGCGACCGCCGCACTCTCGCCGTTCCTGCGCGAGGCGTCCCCCGCCTCCAGGGGTATGGGGTCGCTCCTCGACCCGGCGCGCATCCGCCGAGTGCTCGCCGCCGGCGGGTTCACCGACATCGAGGTGGCTCCGGTCGAGGCGCCCATGACCTTCGGCGCCGACGCGGGCGACGCCGTCGACTTCATCTTCTCCATGGGCCCGACGCGCTACAACCTGCGCGATGTCGACCCGGCGACCGTCACCCGCATCCGGGCCGAAGTGCACGACGCCCTCACGGAGTTCGAGACCGCAGACGGTGTCCGCATCCCCGGGGCGGTCTGGATCGTCACAGCGACGCGTGAGCGTGTCCGTCCGGGCGAGTGACGCATCGGGCACCGGCGTGCGGTGGCGTGAGCCGCCGGAACGCTTCGGGCCGTGGCGGACCGTCCACGGACGACACGCGCTGTGATCAGCCGACGGCACCCGGGACATGCCGCTTCAGCATGCTCGGCACCGTCACCGCGGCGGCATCACTCGTCCGGCTCCGATCCCGATCGGGGAGCCGGGTCCTGGAGAAGGGGGCAGGTGAGGGGCAGGACGCGTTCGGTCAGTCGGCCGGTGAGGTGGGTGTCGGTGAGGGTGGGGTCGGTGAGCCAGTCCGCTGTGGTCAGGCGGTCGATCAGGTGACGTAGTTCGTCGGGGTCGGCCGGCGTCCGGGGGGTGAGGGTGTCCAGGGGGACGCCCTGGCCGTCGGGGCCGAGGCGGCCCGAGGCGTCGGCCCGGGTGGCCAGGGTCAGGGCGAGCAGCCGGGTGCCGGCGGTGGCCTTGGTCTTGCGGAGCTTCTTGTCCGTCACGACCCGCTGGGCCCAGCCGGAGAGCTTGGGCCGCATCTTCCTGCCGAACGTGAACGGGCCCGTCCCGTCCTCGGGGGGCACCAGGGAGGGAACGGTGATCGGGGTGGGGTTCTCCGGCCGGGAGGCGAGCAGGTCGTCGACGGTGCCGGGGAGGGACAGCCAGCCGCAGCCGGTCAGCTTCTCCACCAGGTCCCGCGGATCGGTCAGGCCCAGCGCGTTGACGTCCTGGCCGACGAGGTTGCCGGTGCCGGTGTACGCGGTGCGCAGGGTCAGCATCAGCACCAGCAGCCGTGCCTCCGGTCCGGGCAGCGGGGCGTGGTCGGCCACGTGCGCGAGGACGGAGCGCGCGTGCTCCCACTGCGTCGGTACGGTCAGCAGCCGCGTCACGGCCGGCCCGTCGCCGTACGTGACGCCGCCGGTGCGCTGCTGGTGCTGGGAGCGGATGGTGGCGGCGGCCTGCTCGGCGCGCCGGGCCTCCTCCCGCAGGTCGTCGTCGCCGGTGACGGCGGCCCAGGTGGTGAAGGCGCGGGCCTTGCGTTCCTGGAGGTCGGCCAGGATCGCCAGGTCGGGCTGTTCGCGCCGCTGGTAGGCGCGGAAGAGGTCGCCGAGTTCGGTGAGTTCGTCCCGCAGGGTGTCGGGCAGCAGGTCGTGCGGGACGACCCGCTGGGCGATCCTCCCCTGCCGTGGGCGGCGCCGCGCGGGTACGGAGCGGGGGGTCGGGGCCGGAGCCGTCGTCCCGGCGGGGGGCTGATGATCGGAGAACTGCGGCGCGCCCACGCCCGTGGGCACGGGGGCCTGGTGGTCGGAGAACCGCGGCGCGCCCACGCCCGTGGCTGCGGAGGACGGGCGTTCGGCGGTCCGCGGGGCGGGCGTCCGGGAGGTGCCCACGGTCTTCGCCCCGGGGGTGGCGGCCGCGCACCGCGAGCAGCACTCCATCGCCTGCCACCAGCGCCCTTCCCGGTCGGTGACGACCGCGAGGACGACCGGGCCGCCGCACCGCCAGGGTTCGGCGCGCGCGGGGCGGCCGGTGGTGTCGGGCAGATGGGTGCGGCAGCTCTCGGCCCGGCACGCGCAGTACGCCTCGGCCCTGGGGACGGGGACGGCGCGCAGATGGGCCTTGAGGTGGGCGACCGCGGCCGCGCGGCCGTCGGCCGTGGACGCCAGGCGCTGTTCGGCGCAGGCGGGGCGGCTGCACGTGACGCGCACGGCCGTACTGCCCCGGCCGACGGCGTCCAGACGCACCGTCCACCAGCGCCCCGGCACCCGCTCGCCCGGATCGCCCACCGCGGCCTGTGTCATCCCGCTCTCCCTCCCGATGTGTCCCCGGTACCCGCCGCCGGCCCGCGAGGACCGAACGGCGTCACCTGGTGAACGCCCGGGGAGCGGGGCGGTTTCTCTCCGGGACGTGACAGTTCGGGTCGGCACCACGAAGGGGAGCGTTCCTCCCGGCGGGAACACCGCGCGGACGGCCTCATGCCGGGAGAAACGCTCCCGTCACCGGACGGCCGGCGTGCTCAGGAGCCGGTGGTGACCAGTGCCGGGACCGTCAGGCGGACCGGCAGGGCGCGGTGGCCGTTCATGATGAAGGTCGGCAGGGGCTGGAGTTCCTCCCGGGGGACGGCCAGTGACAGGTCGGGGAAGCGGGCGAAGAGGCGGGACAGGCCGGTGCGGGCCACCAGGCGGGCCACGCCCACGCCGAGGCAGTAGTGGGGGCCGAATCCGAAGGACAGGTGCTCCTTGTCCGTCCGGGTGAGGTCGAAGGAGCCGGGGGCGTCCGGGTGCAGTCGCGGGTCGCGGCCCACGGCGCTGTAGTTGACCAGGATCGGGTCGCCCTTGGGGATGGTGACGCCGTCGAGCTCGATGTCCTCGACTGCGTAGCGCAGCGGCAGGTGGGCCAGGGGCGACTCCACGCGCAGCGTCTCGTCGATCACGTCGTCCCAGGTGGCCTGCCCGGAGCGGACCAGCTCGAGCTGCGCGGGGTCCGACAGCAGCGCGGTGATGGCGTTGTCGAAGAAGTTGATGGTGGTCTCGGAGCCGGCGCCGAGGATCGCGAAGATGGTGTCGGTCAGCTCCTCCTCGGTCAGCCGCGAACCGTCCTCGTCGCGGGCGGCCACGAGGTCGCTGGTGATGTCCTCGCCGGGCTCGCGCCGCTTGTCGGCGATCAGGTCCGCCATCGCGCCGCGCCAGCCGGCGAGCACGGCCTGGGCCTGCTCGGGGGTGATGGTGGTGTCCACCATGGCGTCGATGACCTTGGCGGTCTTGGCGCGGGCCTCCTCGGGCATGCCGATCAGGTCGGCGACCAGGCGCGCGGGCAGCGGGTAGGCGAACCGCTCGCGCAGGTCCACCACCTCGCCGGGCGCGGTCTGCGCCAGGCCGTCGAGGAGCTGGTCGGTGAGTTCCTCCACGCGCGGGCGGAACGCCTCGGTGCGCCGCGGGCTGAACGCCTTGCCGGTCAGCTTGCGCAGCCGGACGTGGTTCTTGCCGTAGGCGGTGACCATGTTGTCCATGGCCACCCAGCTGATCAGCTCCCAGTCGGGCCGTATCTCACCGTTCCGGAAGGCGGGCCAGTGGTTGCGGGCGCTCTTGGTGACCCGCGGGTCGCCGAGCACCTTCTTGATGACGTCGTGGCCGTTCAGCGACCAGGCGAGGACACCGCCGGGCAGTTCCACCTGGACTGCGGGCCCCTGGTCCCGCAGGACGGCGGCCTCGCCGTGGATGTCCCGCCCGGTGGTGTCGAGGGCGAAGGGGCAGCCTTGCTCCATGGGATTTTCCCTGTCTGCAGAAGGGGCGGTCACTGTCCGGTGCCGAAGTGCGCGCGGGCCAGTTCCCGGCCGGCGTGCGAGGCGAGGAAGACGCCGTTGCCGGCGTGGCTGTGCAGCGTCGACAGGTCGCGCCAGACCCGTTCGACGCGTTCCCCCGCGCGTACGGAGCTGGAGCCCGCCGTCGGGAAGAGCTGGCCCTCGACGGCCCTCCAGCACAGGCGGACCACCTCACGGCTGATGGTGGCCAGCCGCAGCTCCTCCTCGCGGGTGAAGGCCGCCGCGTCCTTCAGGCAGAGCTGCTCCCACTGGCGTACGGCCTCGGTCATCGCCGCGTCGGCGGTGGCGATCATGCCGGTGGCCTCGCCGAAGCGGAACTGGAAGTCCGGGTCCTCGGTGCGCGGGACGATCGGGAAGAACGTGGTGGTACGGGTGCGCATCAGCTCCTCGTACGCGTCGAGGGCGCCCTGGGCCATGCCGACGGCCAGCGCGCCGAGTTCGAGCAGCATGAAGCTGAGCGGTCCGCCGCCGTACTCGGGGCCGTGCAGGGTGCGTCCCGGCAGCTCGTCGGTGACCGGGATCTGGCTGAGGTGGCCGGGCAGGGTGCGGTGGGCGGGGATGCGGGCGCCCTGGATGCGGATGCTGTGCGAGCCGCTGCCCTTGAGGCCGAGCTGGTCGCCCCAGTCGTCCAGGCGCTCGAACTGCGACCGTTCGGCGATGAACAGCATCGGCGCGGGCGGCCCGTCGGGGTCGTCGAAGACGAGGGTGTGGCCGATGAAGTGGGTGGCGTAGGGGGCGCCCGAGCAGTAGTTCCAGACGCCGTCCAGCAGCCAGGAGCCGTCCTCGGCGCGGGTCGCGCCGCCGGCGGGGGCGACCGTGGCCGGGCAGACGAAGTCGCCGCCGGCGAACAGCTCGGCCTGGGTGCGCTCGTCGAACAGGGTCGCGGCGACCAGCGCGTGGGCCGCGCCGAACAGGTACATCCAGCCGGTCGACGGGCAGCCGCGGGCCAGGGTCGTGGCGACCTTCATGAAGGTCGCCGGGCCGAACTCGTAGCCGCCGTACCGGCGCGGGACCAGGATGCGGTAGAAGCCGGCGCGGACGAACGCCTCGTGGGTGTCCTCCGCGTAATAACCGCGCCGCTCCGTCTCGGCCTGCCGGGCGGGCAGGCCGGCCGCCAGTTCCTCGGCGCGGGCGACGATCTCGTCCGGGGTGAGGTCCGGCTCCGGCACGGCCGCGCGCGGGGCGAACGTCTCGGGCAGGGTGGAAGTCATCGGGATCGGTCCTCTTGCGTCGAAGTCGGAGTCGAGGTCGAAGTCGAGGTCGAAGGGGTCGTCTGCGGGGCCGTCGAGGTCGTCACAGCTTCGCCAGCGGTGTCTGCGGGGCGCCGCTCAGGGCCGCGAGCAGGTGCCGGAACTGCTCCACCAGTTCGCGGGCGGTGCGCTCGTCGAAGCGGTTGTGGTCGAACTTCAGGCTGCCCGCGAGCTCTCCGCCGGGAAGGACGTCCATGGCCCACAGGCCGCCGTCCGGGATGGCCGAGCTGACCCGCTGCGACAGGGTGCGGCGCCGGATCTCGGTGAAGCGCGGGCCGTCCGTCACCTTGGCGTCCTTGCCGTCCCCGCCGTCCTCGCCGTCGAGCGGGAACGCCGACTGGAGCACCTCGAAGGCGACGACGGCGAGGAAGCCGTCGGCGAACGGTGCGAGCAGAGCCGGGCTGTCCTCGGCGATGCGGGCGAAGGGGATCTCGTTGCGGTAGGCGCCCACGCAGGCCGCGCGGGAGCGGTCGAGGACGTCGGCGAGGGTGGTGCAGTCGCCGGTGTCGATGCGGATCGGCACGAAGTTGAAGAACGGGCCGACCGAGTCCGCGAACCGCTCCTCGTAGCGGCCCGAGGAGAAGGTCGGGAAGACGACGTCGGTGGTGCCGGTGCGCCGGCGCAGCAGCACGCTGTAGGCGGCGGCCAGCACCATGAAGGGGGTGCAGCGCTCGGCGCGGGCGAACTCCACGACCTTCCTGGACAGTTCGGCGTCGAAGACGAAGCGGTGCACGCCGTACGCGCTCGGCAGGTCCGCCTGGGCCGGGCGGTCGGAGGTGATGCCGGTGATCTCGGCTCCGGCGAGGCGCTCGCGCCAGTAGGCGCGGGCCTGGTCGATGCGGCCGCTGTCGGCGTTCTCCTGCTGGTAGCGGGCGAACTCCCGGTACTGGGCCGCCTCGCCCTGCTCGGCCGTGCCGCCGGCCGCGCGGGCGCGGTAGGCGGCCACCAGGTCGCGCATCAGGACCTGGAGGGACCAGGCGTCGGTGGACGTGTGGTGGGTGGCGAGCACGAGGACGGCGTCGGTGGCGTCGAAGCGGCCCAGGAAGGCCCGCAGGTGGGGCAGTTCGCGCACCGGGTACGGGGCGGCGTCGAGGTCGTTCAGGAACTCCTCGGCGCGCACGTCGCGCGAGGTGTCCGCGTCGGGCAGGTCGGTGACCTCCAGGGCGACCGGCGCGGGCGGGTGGACGACCTGGTGGCCGCCCTCGTCGTCGCCGACCACGGCGGTGCGCAGCACCTCGTGCCGTTCGACCACGTCGTCGAGGGCACGCTGCAGGGCGTCGGTGTCGACGGCGCCGGTGACGCGCCAGCCGCACACCAGGGTGTGCCGGTGGCCGAAGGCGCCGTCCGTCTCGCCCTTGTCGAAGGCGCGCAGGAACTGCTGGTTGTACGACAGCGGGATCCGCCGGGCGGTGCCGTCGTCGGTCTGCGGCGCTGCGGTGGTGATGCTCAAGGTGACCAATCCTTTTCCCGGTCGTGGACGACCGCGTCGTACCTAATGGGCCTGGTGGGCCTGGAGGGGGGCGGGCGTCTGGTCCCGCAGCAGGGTTTCGAGTTCGGCGACGGTCGGGTGGCTGAGGATGTCCGCGGCGGACACCTCGACGCCCAGCTCGGCCCCGATGCGGCCGGCCAGCCGGATCGCCTGGAGGGACTCGCCGCCCAGTTCGAAGAAGCTGTCGTGGGGGCCGACCGCGTCGAGGCCGAGCGCGCGGGCGAACAGGTCGCACAGCAGTTGCCGGCCGGGCGTGAGCTCGTCGGTCTCCGGTACCGGTGCCGGTGCGGGCCGTTCGGGTGCGGGCAGCGCGGCGCGGTCCAGCTTGCCGTTGGGCGTCAGGGGCAGGGCGTCGAGCACGACGAAGGCGGCGGGCACCATGTAGTCGGGCAGCAGGGCGGCGACCGCGGCGCGCAGGCCGTCGGGGCCGGTGCCGTCGGGGTGGCCGGGTACGACGTAGGCGACGAGCCGCTTGTCCCCGCCGGGGCCGTCGTCCCGGGCGACGACGGCGACGTCGGCCACGCCGTCCTGGCGGGCCAGGACGTGCTCCACCTCGCCCGGCTCCACGAGGTAACCGCGGATCTTGACCTGGTCGCCGACGCGTCCGGCGAACTCCAGTCGCCCGTCGGCGGTACGCCGCATGAGGTCGCCGGTGCGGTACATGCGCGTACCGGCGGGGTCGGTGACGAAGCGGTCCTCCGTCAGGGCGGTGTCGTGGTGGTAGCCGCGGGCCAGCCGGTCGCCCGCGACGTACAGTTCGCCGGTCTCCCCGTCGGGCACGGGGTCCAGGCCGGGTCCGAGGAGCCGGAACTCCACCCCGTCCATCGGCCGGCCCACGGGGACCGGGCCGTCCGGCGGGCAGGCGGCGGTCATCGTCGTGTGCGCCGCGAAGGCGGTGAGCTCGGTGGCGCCGTACATGGCCCGTACGACGGTGTCCGGGCAGGCGTCGAGCACCCGCCGTACGGCCGTCGGGGCGATGACGTCGCCGCCGGTGAGCACCTCCCGGACCGGGGCGAAGAGGTCGGGGGCCTCCTGGGCGAAGACGCGGAAGAGTCCGGCCGTCACGTGCAGGGCGGTGATGGACTCGTCCGTGAGGAGCCGGCGGACGGTGGCCACGTCGGGCTCGCCCGGCGGGGCCAGGACGACACGGCCGCCGCGCAGCAGCGGCACCCAGATCTCGTACGTGGAGACGCCGAAGGCGTAGGGGGCCAGGGACAGGATCCGCCGGTGCGCCTCGGACCAGGAGGAGTCGGCGGTGAACGCGAGCACACCGCGGTGGGTGACCTCCACGCCCTTGGGCGCGCCGGTGGAACCCGAGGTGTGGATGACGTAGGCCACGGCGTCGGGGTCGCACGCGATGCCCGGGTCGGTGGCGGGTGCGGCGGCCACCGCCGGGTCGGTGGCGGGCTCGACGACTTCGCCGGCCCGCGGCAGTCCGCGCGAGCGCAGCGCGGCGTCGGTCAGCAGTACGGGCGCCCCGGCGCGGTCGGTGATCTGCTGCATCCGGGCGAGCGGGTAGGCGCTGTGCAGGGGCAGGTAGGCGCCGCCGGCCTTCAGTACGGCCAGCAGGGCGACGACGACCTCGGGGGAGCGTTCCATCAGCACGGCGACCGGGTCGCCCGGGCGCACGCCGAGGCCGATCAGCCGGTGCGCGAGCCGGTTGGCCCGCTCGTCGAGCTGACGGTAGGTCAGGGTGGTGCCGTCCAGGGGCGCCGAGACGGCCACGGCGTCCGGTGTCGAGCTCACCTGCGCGGCGAATCGCTGCTGAATCGATGTGCTGACCAAGGCGTTGTCCCATCCGATCGGCCCTCCGGGCGGCGGATGTCGCCGTGCCCCCGGCTCTGCCGGAACGGTCACACAGCGGTCCGGGACGCGGCATCTCCTGGATTGCCGCGCCCCGCACCGGTGCGCACGACGCGTGTACTTGGTCAGGTCGGTGGCTCAGCCGATGTCGAGTCCGGCGGTGAACCAGGCCTCGGCGGCCCGGATGCGGGCCTCGCACTCGGCCCGGTCCGCGCCCGCGATCACGAAGGCGACGAGGAAGTCCCCGGAGTGCGAGGCCTCGGGCACCCGCTCTCCGACCTGCGCGTACGTCGTGTACTTCAGGACGCCCGGCGGCAGGGTCGCCGGGTCGGGCAGGGCGCGCAGCACGCCCGGCCGCTTGGTGAACAGCAGCTGTCCGGCGATCTGCCCGGGGTCGGCCCGGCCCTCGTGGTCCACGGGCAGTCCCAGCTGGCGGCGCACCGGGTACTCCATGGGGTCGAAGCCGAACAGGGCGCGCTGGACGTCGCGCACCCCGGCCCCGCCCGCGCGCGAGGCGGCCTCGCACAGGACGAGTTCGTCGTCGTCGGTGTGGAACACCTCGATGTGGAAGGCGAAGTGCTCGGGTCCGCCGAAGGCCTCCAGGATCCGCTCGCCGAACTCGGTGAGCCTGCGGGTGAGCGGATCGGCGACGTCGAGGGCGATGTCGACCCGGCCCGCGCGGTCGCGGAAGTTCGCCAGCGCGTACAGGTAGCGGGAGGGCCACAGGGTGGCGATCCGCCCGTCCAGGACGGTGCCGTCGATGTGGCACATGGAGCCCTCGACGAACGTCTCGGCCAGCCACTGCGGCTCGCCGTCCGGGCCGGTCAGCTCGGCGGTGTCGAGCCATGCGGCCAGTTCCCCGTCCGTGCGCAGGACGGCCACGCCGACGGACAGGGCGCCGCGGCGCGGTTTGACCACCACGGGCAGTCCGTGACGGCCGGCGAAGGCGGTGAGGTCGGCGGCCGTGTGCAGCAGGGCGTGGTCGGCGACCTTGATGCCGGCCCGTACGGCCGCCTGCTTCATCTCCCACTTGTCGCGGTAGACGAGCGCGGTGTCCGGCCGCTGGCCGGGGAGCCCGTACCGCTCGCGCAGCACGGCGGCGCGCTCGATGTCGAACTCCTGGCAGGCCACGAGGTCCGTGACGCCGAACTCCTCGATGAGCTCGGCGGCCCGTTCCGCGACGCGGTCACTGGTGTCGTAGTCGGGCAGCACCTCGGCGTGCAGGTAGGGCGCGGTGGTGGGCAACTCCTCGCCGAACAGGGCGAGTTGCTCGGCCGAGCCGAGCAGGACGATCTTCTCGTCCCGGCCGGCGAGCCAGTTTTCGTAGGGGTTGGCCCGCAGGGAGCCGCGGTGCAGGACCAGGGTGGTCATGAGGGGGACCCTTCGGTGAAGATGCTGACGTAGCGCTCGCCGGTGTCGGGCAGGATCGTGACGACGGACTTGCCCGCGGACTCGGGCCGCCGTGCGAGGAGGGCCGCCGCGTACACGGCGGCGCCGGAGGAGACCCCCGCGAACAGGCCCTGTTCGCGCACCAGGGCGAGGGCGGTCTCGAGGGCGGCCTCGTCCGGGCAGGTGATCACCTCGTCGATGAGGTCGACGTCGGTGGTGGGCGACACGAAGCCGCCGTTGAGGCCGGGGATGCGGTGGGTGCCGGCGTACCCCCGGGACAGCACCGGGGAGTTCTCCGGTTCCACGGCGACGATCTCCAGGCCGGGGTTGTGTTCCCGCAGGTAGCGTCCGGCTCCGGTGAGGGTGCCGCCGGTGCCGACGCCCGCGACGAGCACGTCGACGCGGCCGCCGGTGTCGGCCCAGATCTCCGGTCCGGTGCTCTCGTAGTGGGCGCGGACGTTGTCGGGGTTCTCGTGCTGGCGCACGTACCAGGAACGGGGGGTCGCGGCCTGGATCTCCTCCGCCTTGGCGATGGCCCCCGCGAACCGCTCGGCGCTGGGCGTCTGCACGACCTCGGCGCCCAGCGCGTTCAGCAGGCCGATCCGCTCGGGGGTGGCGCTGTCGGGCAGGACGACGATGCAGCGGTAGCCGCGTCTGGCCGCCATGGCCGCGAGCGCGATGCCGGTGTTGCCCGAGGTGGACTCCACCACGGTGCCGCCGGGGGCGAGGTCACCGCGCTCCTCGGCGCCGCGCAGCATCGCCAGGGCGGCACGGTCCTTGCTGCTGGCGAAGGGGTTGGCGGACTCCAGCTTGGCGAGCACCTCGGCGCCGGGCGCGGCCCCGGCGACGGCGAGACGGACCAACGGGGTGTGGCCGATGAGCTCTTCGAGCCCGGCGGCGATGTTGCGTTCGGTACGGACGGCGGTGGTCACGGCAGTCTCCAGGGCGGGACGGAACGGGCGGCCGGGCGGCCGGGGGCGGGACGGCACGCCCCACGAGCGCTCACCGGGAACCGGCCGGGGCGAGCAGGCGTACGGCGTCGAGCGCGGGCGGTGCCGCTACGGCCGGGACGGACGGATTCGGAGCGGCGCATCCCAATCTCACGACCGCTCACCGGGAACCGGCCGGGGCGAGCAGACGTACGGCGTCCAGGGCGGACGTCGGGGCGGGCGACGCCACTTCGGTCGGGACGGACGGAGTCGGGGCCGCTCACCAGGAACCCGCCGAGGCGAGCAGGCGTACGGCGTCGAGGGCGGGCGGCGCCGCACCGGCCGGGTGGGCGACGGCCGGGGCGGACGTCGGGGCGGGGCGGACGGTCGAGCGGGCCGCGTAGACGCGGGCGCCGGGCGGGACGTCGTCCGTGACGGTGGCCATGGCGCCGATCAGGCAGTCGTCGCCGACCGTGACGGGACCGAGCACGGTGGCGTTGGCGCCGAGGACGACCCGGTCGCCGACCACCGGGTGCCGGCGGGCGCCGGGCGGGCGCGCGTTGTCCGCCCACCAGCCGACCGCCCCCAGCGTGACCTGCTGGTAGATCGTCACGTCGTCGCCGACGACGGCCGTCTGCCCGATCACGACGGACGCGCCGTGGTCGATGAAGACCCGTCGGCCCAGCCGCGCGCCGGGGTGGATCTCGACCCCGGTGCGGCGGCGCGCGACACGGGCGACGAGCCGTGCGGCCCAGCGGGTGCGCCCGCGGTGGAGCCGGTGCGCGACGCGGTGGGCCCACAGGGCGGACAGCCCGGTGTGGCCCAGCGCCTCCCAGCGGCCGCCGAGGGACGGGTCCCGTTCGACGACGACGCCGAGGTCCTCGCGCAGGGTGGTCAGCAGTCCTCGTCGTACGGACATGGTGGTCAACTCCTCCTGGTCGTTCAGGCCGCCCGCAGCTCCTCCTGGACCGCCGGGGCGACGTCGATGCGGATCTCCTCGCGGACCAGGTGCTCGCACAGCCGGACCGCGCTGTCGGGGTCGGCGGCCGTCACCGCGACGCTGCCGAGCCGGTCCCAGTTGTCGCGCAGCTCCCGTACGGTGTCGCCGGGCCGGACCGAGACCTGGGCGAGCAGCACCTCGGGCCGGGCGGCGACCTCCTCGACGCCGTGGACTGCGGTGACGGTGCCGGGCTCGCGCAGCACGAAACGGGTGACGGCGGCCGCGGTGGGCTCGGGGGGTGCGGCCAGCGGCTCGGTCAGGCCCAGCGGCCAGGCGGCCCCGTAGGCGATCAGGTCGATGCCGTAGGCGGCGCGGACCAGCTCCGGGATGTGGCCGCCGCCGAGCCGGTTGTGGGACTCGATGACCATCGGGCCGCGGGCGGAGAGCCGGATCTCGGTGTGGCTCGGCCCGTCGGTGACGTCCATCGCGGTGAGGAAGTCCTGGACCGCGGTGGTGAGCCGGCTCCGGTCGGTGTCGGAGAGCCGGGCGGGCACGACGTGGCCGAGTTCGGCGAAGTGGGCGTCGTCGGTGAGCTTCTCGGTGACGGCGACGACGACGTGGCGGCCGGCGAAGCTGAGCGACTCGACGCTGAACTCGGGGCCGTCGATGTAGGACTCCATGAGGAAGCCGTCGACGGTGAACATGGTGGAGCCGCGGTCGGTGCGCCCGCCCTGCAGCTGTTCGATCCGCGCCCATACGGCGTCGAGGTCCTGCGGGCCGTCCACGCGCAGCAGACCGAACCCGGCGGTCGTGGAGACGGGCTTGACGATGAAGGGGTAGCCGGCCCGCTCGCCGAAGGCGGCCAGGGAGGCGCGATCGTCGACCAGGCCGTGCTCGGGGACGGGCAGGCCGCGCTCGGCGAGGTGCCGGCGCATCAGGTACTTGTCGCGCATCCGGCGGCTGGCCTCGTAGCGCCTGCCGTCGCTCAGCCCGAACAGGTCGGCCAGCCGGCTCGCGGTGTTGAGGCCGGGTTCGGTGAGGGAGACCACCGCGTCGGCGCCGTAGACGTCGCGGGCGGCCTCGGCGAAGGGCCGTACGGTCTCCCAGTCGGTGTAGTCCAGCATCAGCAGCGCGTGGGCGGTGCTGTTCTGGTACGGGGTGATCTTGTCGGGGTGCTGGATCAGGACGGTCTTCGCCCCGAGCGCGTGGAAGCGCTCCAGGTGGGCGTCGACGCCGCCGATCAGCAGCACGGTCGGGGCGGGGTTCAACGCGGGGTTCCCTTCGGGGCGGTGGCTTCGCGCACGTCGGCGACGAGCAGGGAACGCACGCGGGCGATGCGCTCCTCGGCCTCGGCCGGCGACTGGGCGTCGACGACGACGTAGCCGTGACGGGTGGCGGAGTTCGTGGTGGGCGGGAGTTCGTCGCCGGGGGCGTGGGGGAAGTGCAGGGTGTGCACGTAGGGCAGGGCCAGTACGGCGTCGAGGCCGCGGACCTCCGCCAGGCGCCCCGGCGGCAGCAGGAAGAAACCGACGGACGCGGTGTGCAGGGCGGTGGGCGGCTCGGTGTCGGCCCCCGCGAGGGTGCGGAAGATCTCCGCCTCGATGTCGTACCCGGTGGCGGTCTCGATGAGCTGGGGGATGCGGTCGCCGCCCAGCCGCGTCTGGGACTCCACGACGCGCGGGCCGTGCTCGGTGAGGATCACCTCCGTGTGCGCGGGCCCGAAGACCAGGCCGGCGGCGTCGAGCAGCCGGGTCACCAGGGTGCGGACGGCGGCGTCGTCGGCGGGGGCGAGGAAGGCCGGGTGGATGTGGGAGGTCTCGACGAACAGGGGCGCGCCGGTGGTGCGCTTGGCGGTGATGCCGATGACGTGGTGCGTGCCGCCGGCGGACAGGGTCTCGACGCTGAACTCCGGGCCTTGCAGGTACTCCTCCACCAGATACGGTCCGGCGTGTCCCGCGGCGGTGACGCGGCCGGTCCACTCCTCGAGGTCGGCGGCGTCCCGGATCAGGGCGATGCCGCGGCTTCCGGACAGCCGGGTGGGTTTGACCACGACGGGCAGCGGCAGCCGCGACACGGCGGCGGCGACCGCCTCCGTGGTGAGGACGAGTTCGCTGCGCACGGGCGAGATCCCGTGCTCGCCGAGCAGGGCGCGCAGCGCCCCCTTGTCGTTGAGGCGGTGCACGGCGGCGGCGGGGTTGGGCGAGATCCCGAGCGCCTCCGCCTCGGCGACGACCGGGCCCATGCTGCTCTCCGCTCCCAGGTGCAGCACGGTGCCGATGTCGTGGGCCCGGACGGTGGAGGCGATCAGGGCGCGCAGCGCCGCCTCGTCGGAGAAGTCGGTCAGCAGCAGCTCGCGGGCGTGCTCGGCGACCGAGTCGAGGTAGGCCCGCTCGCGCAGGGCCGGGTCCCAGATCGCCCACACCTCGAACCCTGCCTGGGCGGCCTTGCGGACGAACTGGCTGTAGGGCATCACCATCAGCAACCGCTTGTTCGGCACGCCGTGTGTCATGCGGGGCTCCGTTCTCGTAGGACGTCTCGCGACGGCCCACTCATCGTTTTCCGCGCCGGGGAAAGCGGCATCTTCGCCCGTGCGGCGCCTCTGAAGTGTGGCTGTGACCTGGGTGTTCATCCGACTTCGCCAAGTCGAACGGCGCCGGGACGGTCTTGCCGGGACATGACGGCGCCCGGCTCCCCGCGCGGGGGAGCCGGGCGTCACGGCAGAGCCGGGCCGGGGGCGCTCAGCCCGTCAGCTGCCGGTCCAGGGCGTGCTCCAGGGGCGTCAGGGGGCGTTCGGGGCACAGCCGCTCGGGGTGCAGGGGCGCGGGGCCGGTCAGCGGTGGCCGCCGCTCGGCGAGCGGGACGGGGCCGATGAACAGCCAGCCGAAGGCGGACAGGGCTTCGTAGACGGGGTGCAGGAAGAAGACGGGGCGGGTCACGGGCGGACCATCCTTCGTTCGGCGTCGGGTCCCGGTGACCGTCACATCCGGTCCGGCCGGTGGGCATCCTCGGCCGTGCGGTGCTCACCGGCCGCCTCCAGCGCGGCCCGCCCCCGCTCTCCCAGCTCCAGCAGCAGGGCGAGTTCGACGGGCACGGTGTCCTCGCCGCGGTGCAGCATCCGGGCGGCGGCGGCCAGCGCGCCGGCCACCTGGTCGAGCCGGTCGGCGACCGGGCCCGCGTTGTGCGCCAGCAGGTCGCTGCCGGCTCCGGGGAGGGCGGCGACGGCCCGTACGACGCCTGCCAGCTCGTCGCCGGCGAGCGGCAGCAGGGCGGGGTCGACGTCGAGGAGTCCGCCCGCGACGACGGCCGCCACCACGTACGGCACGTGGCTGACGGCGGCCATGGCCAGGTCGTGTTCCTGCGGTGTCATGTCGCGGCGGACCGCGCCGCACAGGGCGGCCAGCTCGGCGACCGTCGCCAGCGCCCAGCGGGGGGTGGTGTCGTACGGGCACAGGATCCAGGGCCGGCCGGCGAACCGGGAGGCGGACGGGCCCGCCGGGCCTCCGGCCGGCAGCGGGTGGCCGGGGACGTAGCCCTTGAGGTCGCAGCCGCGCAGTTCGGCCTCGGCGGCGACGATGTCCTTGGTTCCGGCGGTGTCGGTGCAGACGTGGCCCAGGCCGCGGGCCTGGGCGTCGTGCAGGACGTCGACGACGGCGGACGGCGGGGTGGCGACGACGACGATGTCGGCGGGCGGACGGTCGGGGGTCCACGCCGTGCCCGCCCCCAGCCGCCGCGCCCTGTCGACCGCGTCCGCGTCCTGGTCGGCGAGGGCCACCTCGACCCCGGCCCCGGTGAGGGCGAGGGCGATCGAGGTGCCCGTGACACCACAGCCGATGACGACGGCGGTGCGCAGGAAGGCGGGTGTCATGTCGGCTCCTGGTGGGATGCGGGCGGGACGGCTGGTGGGGAGCGGACGCGGGGCGCGGGGCGGCCGGGCGGACGGTGCCCGTGGCGGTGACCGGGTGGGCAATGCCTGCGATGCGGATCAGTGCTCGCGGGACAGATCAGTGCTCGCGGAGCGGACCGGTGCTCGCGGAGCGGACCGGTGCTCGCCTCCTCCCTCGGCGGGCTGACCCGGGCGGGACGGCTGGTGGGGAGCGGACGCGGGGTGCGGGGGCGGCCGGGCGGACGGTGCCCGCCGCGGTCACCGGGCGGCCGGTGTCCGCGGTGCGGTTCAGTGTCCGTCTCCCTGCTCCGCGAACTGGCCCGGGTGGCGGCCCTCTCCGGCCGGGCCGCGGTAGGCCTGGGCGATGTCGAGCCAGCGTTCGGCCTCCGTGCCCTCGGCCTCGAGGGCCAGGTCGGCGCGGTGGCGGCGGCGGGTGACCAGGAGGCAGAAGTCCTCGGCCGGGCCGGTGATCCGGTCGGTGGCGTCCTCGGGGCCGAAGGCCCACAGTTCGCCGGTGGGTGAGGTCACCTCGATGCGGAACGGCTCGGCCGGCGGGGTCAGGCCGCGGGAGAGGTAGCCGAAGTCGCGGGTGAGGAAGGCGAAGAAGACCAGGTGGCGCAGGCGCCCGGTCGGTTCGCGGCGCACGCCGAGCGCGTCCGCGATGTCCTGCCCGTGGCCGAAGACCTCCATGATCCCCGCGGAGGCGAGCACGGCGGGCGGCAGCGGGTTGACCAGCCAGGGCACCACCTCGCCCTCCGGGACGGCGGCCAGCGCGTCGACGGAGGCCCGGCCCGACGCGCGGAAGCGGGCCAGCAGCTGGTCCGGCGGGAACTGGTTGAACTGGCGCAGCGCCGCGTCCACGGCCCCGTCGAAGTCGTGGGAGGCGCCGGCGGCGATCCGGGCGAAGGCCTCGGGGTCGGAGGCGGCGGTGCCGGCCAGGTGGAAGATGAAGGTCAGGTGGGCGATCTGGTCGGCGATGCGCCAGCCGGGTGCGGGTGTCGGAGTGTTCCAGGCGGCTTCGTCGAGGTCTTCGACGAGGCGGGCGGTCTCCTCGATGTCGGTCGTCAGGGCCTTCAGGACGTCGTCGATGCTGCTCATGGTCGGGGCTCCTTCGGGGTGGGTCGGTGCGGGGATGCGGGGGGTGTCCTCGTGGTGTGCGTGTGGCGGTCAGCCGCCGGCGGGTGCGGGGCGGGTGGGGCGGGCGTCGGGCAGGGGCGCGGCGAAGCGGCTTCCGGCGCGGACGGCGGCGGTCAGGGACGCCCAGGCGGCGAGCTCGACGAGTTCGCGGTCGCCGGGCCGGCCGGCCCGGAACGCGGTCACGTCCGCGTCGGTGATCTGGTACGGGGCGAGCGCGACGAGCAGGGACAGCCGTGCGGCGGGCCGCTGGTCGGGGGCGAGCCGGTCGGTGAGGGGGTCGAGCCAGGCGCGGCTCGGGCCGGGCGGTGTGCCGTCGCTGACGGCGAGTTCGGCGTGCAGCAGTTCGCGTACGGGCTCGGGGACCCAGTGTTCGGCGGACGCGTCGACGCAGGCGACGGCGCGGGCCAGGGCCCCGGCGACGGCCGGCTCGGGCCGGGCCCAGGCGAGCGCGGCGGGCAGCGGTGCCGCGGGGAGCAGGCCGAGGGAGGCTCCGGCGGTGACCGTGGTGCCGGTGTCCGGGCGCATGGCCCGTGCGACGATCCGCAGGGCCGGTCCGCGTCCGGCCCTGGGGGCCGCGGCGGGCACGGGCGAGTCGGGCAGGAACAGCCGGACCATCCGGTTGAGGTAGTGGAAGGTGACGGCGGTGGCCAGCAGTTCGGGGGCGTGCTCGGCCGCGAAGGGCGCGGGCCGCGGCGGGCCGCCGGCGGTGGTGAGGCCGCGGGCCCAGTCGGTGACGGCCGCCAGGGGCGCGGTGTCCGGCCCGGTCAGGGTCTGCAGTTTGGCTCGGTGGACGTCGACGCAGTACGCGCACTCGTTGGCCTGCGACACACCGGTGGCGACGGCCTCCTTGGCGGCTCGTCCGGCCCGGCCGTCGACGAGGAGGGTCTCGCGCAGCAGGACCCAGCAGGCGGCGAGCGTCTCGGGCGCCGGGGAGTGCAGTGCCAGCGGCGGCGCGAGGATCCCGAACTCCCGGCCGGCCCGGTCGTAGACGTCGGCCACCAGGCCCTTCGCCTCGTGCCGCGGGACCGCGGTGACGTGCCGGATCTGCTTGAGGGAGCCTTTCAGCATGGTTCTCACGAGTGGTCGCACCGCTGTCTCCTGGAATCGCGGGCCGGTTGCGTGAAGCAACCCACCGGGGAAGGGAAAGTCCTGTGAAGCAACTGACCGGTCGGCGGGAAGCGCGCCCGCCGGTGCGGGTCACACGCCGGCCGGCTGCCTGGGCTTGTTGCGCAGCAGCGGCAGGACCGCGTTCCGGCCGCTCTTGTAGCCGGTGGGCGCCGGGGCTCCGTAGCTCACGGCCACTCCCCTGCGCTGGGCCTCCGCCACGATGTGCGGGACCGCGCGTTCGGCGACGGCGGCGATGGTCATCGCCGGGTTGACGGTGAGCGCCCCGGGGATCGCGGACCCGTCGGTGACGAAGACACCGGAGTGGCCGCGCAGTTCGTTGGTGTCGTCCAGGGCCGAGGTGCGGGGGTCGTCGCCCATCCGGCAGGAGGCGAGGGGGTGCACGGTGTAGGCGCCGACCAGGTCGTTGGTCCACGGCATCACCTTGGCGAGGCCGTCCTTCTCCAGGATCTCCTTCACTTCCGCGTCGGACTGGTTCCAGCCGTGCCAGGTGTTCTTCGTGGGCCGGTAGGAGAGGTTGCCGCGGCCGAGCATCTGCTGGGAGATGCGCAGGGCGTTGCCGGTCTCCGGCGGCGGGCCGAAGACGCCCTCGTTGTCGTCCTCGATCATCGAGAAGATCGTCAGCCAGGACTTCCAGTTCTTGAGGATCTCCTTCTTCTCCCTGCCGAACCAGGTCGGCCCGGTGGCGTCGGGCACCTGGGCGAGGATGGTGCCGAGGCCCGGCGGGAAGTAGAGCTGCTCCAGCGAGTAGCGGGAGTACTCGGGCAGTGAGCCGTCCAGCTTGTCCCAGCTGGCCACGGTCGGCCCTCTGCCGATCGCGTTGGCGCCGTAGGGCAGTGCGCCGTCGCCGCGGGACAGGCCGAGGAGTTCGGCGACCTTGTCCTCGTTGAGGATGGCCGTGTTGAGCCGCTCCCCGTTGCCGGAGAAGTAGCGGCCGACCGCGTGCGGCATCGACCCGAGGTGGGCCTCGCTGCGCTGCAGGATGACCGGGGTGGCCGCGGCGCCGGCCGCCATCACGACGATCTTGGCCTCGATGACGCCGGACTCGTGGTGCACCCGGTAGTCCTGGTCGTCGACGACGTTGTAGTGGATCCGGTAGTCCCCTTCCGCGGTCCGGGTCAGGTGCTGCACCTCGTGCAGGGGCCGGATCTCGGCCCCGTGGGCGATCGCGGCCGGCAGATAGTTGACGGTGAGCGACTGCTTCGCCTCGAAGCGGCAGCCGGCCATCATGAAGTTGCAGTTGGCGCACTTGGAGTTGTCGACGGCGACGGCGAGCGGGTTGGCGGTGCGTCCGGCGTGGTTGCAGGCCGCGGCCCACAGTCCTCCGGCGTAACTGACGTCGCTCCATTCCTGCTTGCTCACCGAGAGGGATTCCTCGATCCGGTCGTACCAGGGGTCGAGGGTGTCGCGGCTGAGGGCGGCCGGCCACATCCGGCGGCCGATGCTGCCCTGGCGGTCGAAGACGAAGCGCGGGGCGCGCGGCATGGCCGCGAAGTAGACGACGCTGCCGCCGCCGACGCAGTTGCCGCCCAGCACGCTCATCCCGTCGCCGACGACGAAGTCGAAGGCCCGTGTGTAGGAGGAACCCAGCTTGTAGTCGTGCTCGAAGTCCGTGCTGCGCAGCCACGGTCCGCGTTCCAGGATGGTGACCTTCGCGCCGCCGGCGGCGAGGTGGTAGGCGGTGATGGCGCCGCCGAAGCCGCTGCCGATGACCAGGACGTCGGTCTTCTCGATCGCGTTGCTCATGCCGGGCTCCCGGTCGGGGTGGTGTCGGGGTGGAGGTCGGCCAGCTTGCGGCCGTAGCCGAAGTCCGCGAACCGCCACAGGCCGTCGGCGTCGGGGGCGGTGATGCCCATCGCCGTGAGGCCGGGGTGGCCGTCCCTGACGGCCTGCGCGGTGTGCAGGTGGGCGGCGGAGTCGAAGGCCATGTTGCAGAACAGGGAGAGCAGGACCCAGAAGTCCTTCTCCGGGTGGCCCGGGGTGGTCAGGGTCTGGATCAGCCGCACCCGGTCCTCGTAGTCGAGGGCCACGAAGGGCGGCACCGTGTCGTCCAGCTCCAGGCCGTTCTCGGCGGCGTGGGTCCTGGCGTGGCCGTTGACGAGGCCGGCCAGGTCCTCCAGGCCGTCGGCGACGCCGGTCGCGTCCCAGCGCAGGAGGTCCAGGGCGCCGGCGGCGACCGCTCCTCCGCCGGTGCCGGCGCCGGCTATCGCCCGGTCGTCGGGCCCGCGCTTCTCGCCGGGAACGATGGTGTCCGCATAGGCCTCGAGGGTGAGAGTCGCCTCGTCCCCGATGTCGACCCTGCGCTCGGGAATTCTTGCCGTTGCCTGCAACGCGTCCTCCCGGTCTCGTTGGTGGGATTCGTCTGGGGTGTGAAAAGAACGTAGAGCTGCCGAGTCTTTTCAAACAACTGACGCCGGCGGCGTTCAGCGAACGGTGAGTTGCATGAATGAACTAGGCGGAGTCGAAGCATCGCCGCCGTCGGCCCGTACAAATGGCCGTTCGATCGCTTAACGTTCTTGCCGACGTATTCCTCTTCCGTCGGACACGGGACCACCGTCCCGGAATGAAGAGGAGCCGGAACAATTCGTACCGGTCCAGGGGGGTGTCAAGGTTGGAAAGCACGGACAAGGCTCTGGAACTGCCGACGAACTTCACCCAGCGGGTCCTTATCGCGGTGTTGCGGCCGGCCGACTCCCCCCGGCTGAACGGGGTCGACCCCCTGCACGTGCAGCGCCTGGCCGATGTCCTGGCCTCGCTGCCGCCGATACTGGTCCACCGGCCGACGATGCGGATCGTCGACGGTTCGCACCGGGTGGCCGCCGCCGCCCTGAAGGGGCAGGACGCCGTCGAGGTGCACTACTTCGACGGACCCGAGAAGGACGCCTTCCTGCGCTCGGTGTCCGCGAACATCGCCCACGGGCTGCCGCTGTCGACGGCGGACCGCAAGGCCGCCGCCGAGCGCATCCTGCGCTCCCACCCGGACCTCTCCGACCGGACCGTCGCCACCTGCGCCGGCCTGGACCCCAAGACGGTCGCGGCCGTACGGCGCAGTTCAACCGTGGACTCTCCACGGTCGAACACGCGGACGGGCAGCGACGGCAGGGAGCACCCGCTGGACCGCACGCTGGAGCGGCTGCGGGCGGCGGAACTCATGACCAGCCGGCCGGAGCTGCCGCTGCGGGCCGTCGCCCAGCAGTCCGGCCTGTCCCTGGGCACCGCCCACGACGTGCGCAGACGTCTCCAGCGCGGGGAGACCCCGGTGCCGAGCCGGCGGCGCGGCAAGGCGCCGGAGGACCGGCCGGCGGACGCCGGCTCCGCCCCGGCCGCCCCCGCGGACCGGGAGCCCGCACCGGCCGAGCCCGGCCGCCCGGCGGCAGGCCGGCCGACGGCAGGCGGACGGCCGGCCACCGGCGGACGCAGCCGCACACCACTGGAGACACTGCGCAACCTCGCCGCCGACCCGTCGCTGCGCCAGTCCGAGTCCGGCCGCCACTTCCTGCGCTGGCTGCACACCCACTTCGTGGTGGACGAGGCATGGCGGCAGCAGGCGGGCGCCGTCCCCCCGCACTGCACGGCCACCGTGGCCGAACTGGCTCTGCAGTGCTCGCACACCTGGCGCAGGTTCGCCGAGGACCTGACCAGCCGCCGGCTGACCGACATGGGGCCGGCCGGCACCGTCCGGCCCGCGCCGACGTCCCGGAACTGACAGGCGCGGTATCGCCATTCTCGACCACCAGGGAGAAACGGTGACCTCCACCACGATCGAGCGTGCAGTCCACAGGGTGATCGTCGATATGCAGGCCAATCTGGGCCAGGATCTCACCATCGACGACATGGCGCGCACCGCGATGTTCAGCAAGTTCCACTTCACCCGGGTGTTCCGGGATGTGACGGGGACCTCACCGGGGCGATTTCTCTCAGCGCTCCGGCTGCAGGAGGCGAAACGCCTCCTGCTCGACACCACATTCAGCGTGGCCGACATCAGCAGTCAGGTCGGATACAGCAGCGTGGGCACGTTCAGTTCCCGCTTCAAGGCGTGTGTGGGGGTTTCTCCGAGCGTATTCAGAGAGCTCGGCGGATTCACCTCGGCCATCGACTCCGACGCGGGCCCCGAGGACGACGGCCCGCGCACCACCCTGCGCGGGCAGATCTCCCTGCCCGAGGGCCGCTTCCCCGGCCACTGCTTCGTCGGCCTCTTCCCCACACCGGTCCCGCAGGGGCAGCCGGTGCGCTGCATCGTCCTGGACGGACCCGGCGGCTTCGAGCTGCGCGACATACCCGCGGGCACCTGGTACGTGCTCGTGCACTCCGTCCCGTACGGCAGCGAGGACCTCCCGTCGGGCATCGGGGACGAGGACACCGTCTCCGTCGGCTGCTACGGGCCGGTCACCGCACACGCGGACACCCTGCTGCTGCCCGCCGAGATCACGCTGCGCCCGGTCGGGGAACTGGACCCGCCCGTACTGATGGCCCTGCTCGACCTACGGTCCAACGCACTGGAGCAGGCCGCCGGCTGACGCCCACGGAAAGTCGGCGCTGGGAGCGTTTCTCCCGGCCCGACGCTGCTCACGCGGTGTTTCGCCGGGAGGAACGCTCCCATCATGGTGCCGGAACGGGGGCCTGTGGAGACCTGGCCCGTGATGGCGCGCGCCGCGTCACTCAGCAGGAACGTCACGGTATCGGCCACCGGTGTGGCGTCGGAGGTGTCCCAGCCGAGCGGGGCCCGCTCCGGCCAGGAAGGGAATACGGCTACGACCGGGCTCTCCACCAGGTGCTCCGGCTTCCGCAGCCGACGGCCCGGAAAACAGGGTGCGGTCGGCTGAGCTGGGGTGCTAGGCAAGCGATGTGACAGAGAGTCTTGAGTATTCCGCCCTGCTGCGACTGATCGACGAGCGGTCGGCCGCGTTCCGGAGTGCGGTTGCCGCCGCGCCCGGCCTTGACGCGCCGGTGCCGTCCTGCCCCGAGTGGACGTTGTCCGATCTGGTGCGGCACCTGGGTACGGGCCAGCGCTGGTGGGCCGCGATCGTCGCCGCGGGCCCGGCCGATGCTCCGCCGGTCAAGGATGCCGCGGAGGTGCCGCGCGAACTCGAGGCGCTGCTGGCCTGGTACGCCGAGTCGAACGAGCTGCTGCTGAGCGCGCTGCGCGAGGCCGGCCCGGAGCGCGAGTGCTGGACGTGGTGGGGCGCCGGCGTGTCGCCGGCGAACGCCTGGGGCGTTGCCCGGCGCCGGGTGCACGAGGTGCTGGTGCACACCTACGACGCCCAGCTCGCCGCAGGCGCCGTGCAGCCGATGCCGGCGGACGTCGCGATCGACGGCGTGGCCGAGTTCCTCGACACCTGCAACTCCACCCCGGCGGCCTGGCCGCACGAGGCCGCCACCATCCACTACCACGCCACCGAGGGCCGCTCCTGGCTCCTCGCGCTGGACGGCACCGGCGCCTGGCCCGCACCCCTCACGGACGACGCCGCGCCCGCCTCCGCTTCGGCCACGGGCACGGCCGAGCAGCTGCTCCTCTTCGTCTGGGGCCGCCTCACGCCGAGCGACCTGAGGATCGAGGGCGACCAGCAGGTGTTCGAGCGGCTGATCGCCTGGGAGCCCGAGGAGTAGCCGGTCGAGCGGCGGTCATGGACCACGACTGTCTCCGCCGGCGACGAACACATGTCCCGCCCGTCTTCCACGGCGAGTCAGCGACATCAAAACTCACCAGGTGACACGACCGGACGGCCGCCTGACGCACGAGCGCCCCGCCGGTGGGTTCCGTCCGGCGGGGCACTCGCTCGAGGTCCTCCACTGCTGAGCAGCGTTCGGCGATGGACGTCACCGACGCGACACACCGCCGGGCTGAGCGGTCCCGGTGGACGGCCGCGCCGACCACGGCGGACGGAGCCCGGGACGGTGCGACGGAGAGCGCTCGCCCCTTCCGTGTGCGTCAGCCGGCCTCGCGGACCGTCATCGGCAGCCCGCCGCGCATCCGCAGCGACATCATCGGTTCCGGTACGCCCCGGTGCCCCGGTACGACGTCCAGGTCCAGGTCCCGGGTGACCAGCGCGGTGACGAAGACGGCCTCCATCATCCCGAGGCCGCTGCCCACGCAGAACCGGGGCCCCGCGCCGAAGGGGATGTAGGCGTACCGGGGGCGGTTGGCGGCCCGTGCCGCGTCGAAGCGGCCCGGGTCGAACCGTTCGGGGTCGTCCCACAGGTCCGGGTGGCGGTGCAGGGTGTAGGGGCAGACCAGGACGTCGGCCCCGGCCGGGACCGGGAAGCCGCCCACCTCGTCGGCCCGCTGTGCGATGCGCGGCAGGATCCACACCGGCGGGTACAGGCGCATGGCCTCCTGGATCACCTGCGTGGTGTACGTCAGCTTGTGCAGGTCGTCGGCGTCCGGCATACGGCCGTCGGCCAGGACGGCGCGGGCCTCGTCCCGCAGCAGGTCGCGCACGTGCGGATGGCGCGCCAGCAGGAGCAGGGTCCAGCCCAGGGTGCTCGCCGTGGTCTCGTGCCCGGCCAGCAGCAGGGTGACGAGTTCCTCGCGCAGCAGCCGGCGGCCCACGGCGGGGTCGTCGTGCCGGCGTGCGGCCAGGATCATCCGGGCGAACGCGTCGTCACCGGGAGCGGCCTCGTCCAGCCGGGAGGCGCGGTCGGCGACCAGTTCGTCGACGGTCCGGGTCAGGTCCCGGCGGGCCCTGCGGAACCGCCGCTGGGTGGCCAGCGGCACCCAGGTCGGCACCAGTCCTTGCGTCACCATGTCGAACATCGCCTGGTCCTGGACCGCCTCGAAGGCGTGGGCGATGCCGCCGTGACCGTCCAGGGACGTGTCCATGAGGGTGCGGCCCAGCACTCCGAGGGTCAGCCCGGTGAGCTCCTTGAGCACGTCGACGGGTCCCTGTCCGGCCCGGGTGCGCAGCAGGGCGACCAGCGCGGCCGCCTCCTCGGCGACCGCTCCCGCCTGTTCGGTGATGCGCCGGGGCCGGAACGCGGGCTGGACGTTGGTGCGCTGGGCGCGCCACAGCTCGCCCTCGCTGGTGAGCAGCCCGTCTCCGAGGATCTTGCGGGACTCCACCAGGCCGATGCCCTTGTGGTAGTTGGCGGCGTTGTCGGCCAGGACGTGTTTGGCGTAGTCGGGCCGGTTGAAGATGTACATCTTCTTCGGCCCCATGGCGACCCGCACGGCGTCGGACAGCCGGGCGGCGTCCCGCATCATGCCGAGCCGGTCCACGGCGAGCTTGCGCAGCAGTCCGGGCAGGGCCCACACCGGCGGGCCCGGGGGGTGCACGCTCATGTCACACCTCCGGTGCCTGGTCGGAGAGCTGCCGGAAGCGGCCCCCGTGGAACACCAGCGGCTCGCGCTCCGGCGCCTGGTCCAGGGCGAGCACGCGGCCCAGGAAGACCGCGTGGTCGCCACCGTCGTACGTCCGCCAGCTCGCGCACTCGAAGTGGGCCGCCGCCCCCGCGATCAGGGGGGCGGCGCTCCGGTGTCCCGGCAGCCAGCCGACGGCGTCGAACTGCCGTGCGCCGGCGGGCCGCGAGCGGCTGGCGAAGTACCGGGCCACGTCCTCCTGGTCCGCGGCCAGCACCGACACGGCGAACGTGTCGGCCTCGGCGAGGCTCCGGTACATGCCGGCGTCCCTGCCGACGCACAGCAGTACGAGCGCCGGGTCGAGGGAGACGGAGGTGAACGAGTTGGCGGTCATGCCCCGCGGGGAGGCGCCGCCGACCGTCACCACGGTCACCCCGGTGGCGAACGCCCCGAAGGCCCGCCGCAGCCGTGTGGCGTCGCCCGCGGAGGCGGTCCACGGCGGTGCGGCGGTCAGGGTGCTCATGCGGTCCGTCCCGTCAGGGAGGCGGGCCGCGCGCCGTACGGCTGCAGCGCGCGGGCCAGGGCCTCCGGGATGAGGGAGGGCACCGTGTTGGTGTTCGGACCGCGCATGCAGGCGATGCGCTGGCGGCCGCGGGCCACCAGGACCTCGGCGCCGCCGGTGACCTTGATGTAGTCGAAGCCGAACTCGAGCTGGGTCTGGCCCAGTTCGGACAGGCGCATCCGGATGGACAGCTCGTCGAACGCGGTGATCTCGGCGAAGAACTCGCAGTCCACCTTCAGCGTGAACAGCTTGAGGTCGTCCTGCAGGTCCGCCAGGATCTCCGGGGCCTTGTCCTGGAGGAACATCTCCCGGCAACGCCCCTGCCAGCGCAGGTAGTTGACGTAGTAGACATTGCCGACGAGGTTGGTCTCCTCGAAGCCGACGGTGTGCCGGTACTCGAAGTAGTCTTCCGCCATGGTCTAGGGCCGCCCTTCGGTTCGGTCCGTGTCGTGCACGAGGAAGGCGAAGACCGCGGGCTCCAGGGCGTCGCGCAGCGCGGTGACGAAGGTGGCGATGCGGATGCCGCCGACGGCGAACTCCACCCACGCCTCCTTGCGTCCGGGCAGCACGGTCAGCGGCGCCCCCGCCATGATCCCGGCCTTCTGGAGGCACTCGACGGCGCTCCACACCCGCGTGGCGGCGGTGTCGGGCGCCTCACCGGTCTCCTTGGCGACCAGCCGCGCCACCGGGGCGTGCTCGCCGAGCAGCCCCTGCCATTCGGCCTCCGAGCGCATGCTGACCGCTTCGATGTCGCAGGCCACCTCCGATGCGGAGACGGCGCTGAGGGTCACCCCGAGCCCGTGTGCCGCGGACATCGACAGGTGCCGGTCCGCCGGGAGTTCGGGGCGTCCGTCGGGCCGGTGGCTGACCGTCACCGGGGTGCCCAGGGCACGGGCCGCCGCGTCCGCGGTGAAACCGCGGCGCTGGGTCACCGAGCCGGCGGGCTGTCCGCCGTGCGGTTCGACGGCGACCGCGATCCGGGCGTCCAGGACGTCCTCGAGCGTGCGCTCCAGGTACGGGCCGAGCAGGGGCGCGACCCAGGGTCCTGCCCCGTCGGTCCGGCGCACGGCGTGCAGGGTCAGTCCCTCCCAGCGCTCGACGACGGTGCCGTCCTCGTCCCGTACGGCGATGTCGTAGACGTAGGTGTTGCCGTCCCGGCTGCGTTCGACGGCCGTGTACCTCAGCCGCTCCGGCACGTGGTCGCCGGAGCCGAGCGGGTGGATCCGCTCGACGCCGGACGGCAGCAGGGTGGCGTCGGGCACGCAGACCTGGTTGCCGTGCATGAGCGCGTCGCGCATGCCCGGGTCGGCCAGCAGCAGTTGCCCCGGCAGGAATCCGGCGAACCAGCCCTCGGGCCGGCGCCGCACGTCGACGTCGGCGTCGACGTGCCGGGCCGCGGCCCGGTGGAAGCGGCGCAGCCGCTGGAAGCGCGCTCCCTGGAAGAGCAGCCCGCCGTACAGGTCGGCGGCCGGGTCGAGCGGGACCGGCACGGTGCCCTCGGGCACCTGCTCGGGCGGCCCGTCGGGGGCCTGGGCGCCGCCGAAGACGAGCCGGGCCCGGAAGTGCTCGGCCACGAAGCCGGTGTCCTCGGCGTGCACGGCGACGTCGACGGTGTCGCGGCCGGTGACGGTGGCGGCGACGCGGATCCTGGTGCTGCCGTCCGGCGGCACGACGATGGGCCGCAGGAACTTCGCACCTTCGATGACGGGGGTGCCGTCCCAGCCGGTCGCGGCGGTCGCGACCTGTGTCATCGCCTCCATGCCCATGACGGCGGGCAGCAGCAGGTTGCCGTCGAGCAGGTGGTCGGCCAGGTAGGGGTCGGTGCCCGCGTTCAGCTCCACCTCGGTGACGAGTTCGACGCCGTGGTAGCGCACCAGCGGGTTGCCGGTGAACCGCAGCAGCGGCAGCGGCGGCAGGTCGCGGCGTACGGTCTCGATGCCCTCGGTGCGGCCGCTGACGACTGTGACCACGGGCGCGTCCGGGTCGGAGATCAGGCGCAGCAGGATCTCCACGCCCTGGTCGGGTGAGACGGGCGTGATGCCCTCGCGGGAGAGCGACTCGACGACGGAGAGCTTCTCGCCCATGCCGACGCCGGACCACACCGACCACTCCACGCACCTCGCGCGCAGCTGCGGATGGGTGCGGGCGGTCTCCTCGGTGAGGTCCGCCAGCCACTCGTTGGCGGTGGCGTAGTGGGCCTCGCCGCGCAGTCCGGCCCGGCCGATGATGCTGCCGAAGGAGACCAGCAGCTTCAGCCCGCCGGCCCCCACCGCGTCGAGGACGGTGCGCAGGCCGTCGACCTTCGGGGCGAAGGTGCGGCGGAAGTCCCGCGCGTCCAGCTCGGTCAGGGGGGCCGGTTCGTTGCGGCCGGCTCCGTGCAGTACGCCGGTGATCTTCCCCAGCGCCTTCTCCAGTTCGGCGACGGCCGCCGCGGTCCGCTCGGGGTCGGTGACGTCGGCGCGGGCGTAGTGCACGCCGACGCCGCTGTCGGCCATCCGCGCCAGGTTCTCGGCGAGTTCGGTGTCGGCGGCCGGGTCCGACCGGCCGAGCACGGCCAGCTTCGCCCCGGTCCTCCGGGCGACGGCCAGGGCGCACTCGGCGGAGATGCCCTTGCCGCCGCCGGTCACCAGCAGTACGTCGGTGGCGCCGAGCGGGAGGTCGGTGTTCTCCTGCTCGACCGGCAGGGCCCGCAGGGTCGGCACGCGCCGCACCCCGGCCGTGTCGTAGTGGGCCTCGCTGAACCGGGCGGTCGCGCGGACCTCGGTGACGACACGTGCCACCGCGTCGGCGTTCAGCGGGGTCTGGACGATCGTGGTGCGCAGGTGCGGGGCCTCCTGGTGCAGGGTCTTGGCCAGGCCCGCGGCGCCGCGTCCGTCCTGCACCAGGACGAACCGCCGCTCCCGTGCTCCGGCCAGGGCGTTCCTGGCGGCGGCGAGCACCTCGTCCACCTGCTGCGGGGGGCAGCCCCGGGGCAGGACGGCGAGGACGCCGGCGCCGGTGCCGGCGCCTTCCAGCGCCTTCTTCAGGTCCTGGCAGAAGGTCTGCTCGGCGGTGCCGAACAGTTCCCACACGCCGTCCGCCTCGGCGGCGCCGGCCGGCGGCGCGGCCACCTCCGCCAGGTCCACGGCGAACGGCCGCGCCCAGGGTGCGGCGCCCGTCACCGTGGCGGCGACGGTGGTGTCCTCGGCCGCCGTGGCGCCGGTGCTGACCAGGGTGTCCAGGGCCTCGGCGAGTTCGGTGAGGCTGGCGGTGGCGAAGTTGGTCGACAGCTGGGTCGGCGCGATCCCGAGGCGGGTCGCCGCGAGGTTGACGATCTGGCCGACGGTGATGGAGCTCAGGTGCAGGTCGTCCAGGAGCCGGCTGTCGGGGTCGACGAGTTCGGCCGGGAGTTCGGCGCGTTCGGCGACCAGGGCGCGCAGTACGTCCAGCGCCGGTTCCCGCTCCGCGGCCGTCTCCTCGACGGCGGGGGACGCCCCGCCCGTGGAGGCCGCGGGCACGGCGGCCGGAGGTTCCTGGACGGCGGGCGTACGGACCGGTGCGGCGGACGTGCCGGCCGGTGCCGCGGTCGCACCGGCCGGGACCTGTGCGGGCGCCGGGCGCGGCGCGCGGACGGCGGGCGGGCCGTCGTGGGGCGCCTGCTCGCACGGGCTGGCGAGGAAGGAGAACTCCTGGCCCACCTTCAGCGGCCGGATCAGCCGGTCCCGGAAGAGGCCCTCGAGCGCGACGGGCGCGCCCGCGACGAACGCGGCGCCCGCGACGCCCAGGAGGCCGCGCAGCGACTCGTCGTCGGTGTCCAGCGCGACGGCCGGTACGTCCGTGGCCGCCCGCGCGATGCCGCTGAGCACCCGGCCCGGGCCGACCTCGACGAACAGGTCGACGTGCCGGGCCGCCTCGCGCACCGCCTGGGTGAAGCGGACGGGAGCGGTGATCTGACGGCTCAGCAGCGCGGGGACGTCGGTGTCCCGGTCCAGTTCGCCGCCGGTGACGGTGGAGACGACCCTGCCGTGGACCTGTCCGAGGTCCGCCCCGGCCAGCCAGGTGCCGAACGACTCGGCCGCCGGGGCGACCAGGGGCGAGTGGAAGGCGTGGGAGACGGCGAGCCGGGTGCAGCCCACGCCGGCCTCACCGGCCCGGCGCTCGACGTCACCGACCGCCTCGACGGTGCCGGCGACCACGGTCTGCTCGGGGCCGTTGTATCCGGCGACGACCACGTCGAGGCCGGCGACGAGCTCCTCCGCCCGCTCGGGGGAGGCCTGCAGGGAGGCCATGGTGCCCGAGGCGCTGTGCCGGGCCATGGCCCCGCCCCGCACCCGCGCCGCCTCCAGCAGCGTCCGCTCGTCGAAGGCTCCCGCCCAGTGCAGGGCCGAGAGCTCGCCGAGGCTGTGCCCGACGGCGACGGCCGCCTCCAGGCGCAGCGTGTCGAGGACACGCAGTCCGGCGGCGGAGCCGGTGGCGATGCGCGGCTGGGCCACGTCGGTGGCGACCATGTCGCCGGTGCTCGGCAGACCGGCCCGCTCGAAGACGTCGGCGGCCTGCGCGAAACGGCGGCGCAGCGCGCCTCCGCCGGTGCCCTTGCCGGAGCCCTGCCCCGGGAAGAGGAACCCGATCCGGGCGGGTCCGGTGACCTTGCCCAGGAAGCCGCGCGCGTCGGCGGCGGTGTGGGTGCTCTCGCCGTTCTCCAGCAGGCCGGCCAGGTGCCGCAGGCGTCGCTCGGCGTCCTCCGGGGAGGAGACGACGACGGCCGCGCGGTGCGTCCTGCCCCGCAGTTCGCGCTGGAGGGTGGCGGCCAGGTCGGCGACCTGGCCGTAGGAGACCCGGGCGACGAAGTCGGCGACCTCGGTGATCCGGGTGCGCAGCTGCCGGGGCGACTCGGCGTCGAGGACGAGCAGTTCGCAGTCCTGCGGGGAGTCCGCCAGTTCGACGGGCCGGCGGTGCGCCGGCGGCCGGCGCCGGACGGCGGGTTCGTCGAGGACCACGTGCGTGTTGATGCCGCCGAAGCCCATGGCGGTGATGCCGGCCCGGCGCGGCACGCCCTCGGGCCAGGGTTCCGCCTTGCGCAGCGCCTTGAGGTTGGCCTGTTCGCCGGTGAGTACGGCGTGCGGGTCGACGGTGCCGATCGACGGCGGGACGGTGTGGTTGTCGAGGGCCAGGGCGGCCTTGATCAGGCCCGCGACGCCGGCGGCGGCCTTGGTGTGGCCGATCATGCCCTTGACCGAGGTGATGGCGGCGACGGGGACGTCCGGTCCGGCCGCGGCGCGTTCCTCGGTGAGCGCGGTGAGCTCGGTGGTGTCGCCGACGGGGGTCCCGGTGCCGTGGCCCTCGAAGAGGCGGACCGTCTCGATGCCGAAGCCGGCCCGTTCGTAGGCGCGCCGCAGGGCCAGCCGGTAGCCGCTGACCTCGGGGCGGGTGATCCCGCCCTGTCCGTCCGAGGAGACGCCCCAGCCCGCGATGGTCGCGTAGACGCGGTGGCCCGCCGCGAGGGCGTCCTCCTCGCGCATCAGGACGACGATCCCGCAGCCCTCCCCCGGCCAGAAGCCGTTGGAGCCGCGGTCGTAGAGCCTCATCTCGCCCTTGGCGAGGGCGCCCGTCTTCGCGAAGCCGATGATCTCGAACGGGTCGATCGACAGGTCCACGCCGCCGGCGACGCCGACGTCGATGTCGCCGGAGAGGAGCGCGGTGCCGGCCGTGGTGACCGACAGCAGGGAGGAGGAGCACGCCCCGTCGACGGTGTACCCGCCGCCGCCCAGGTCGAAGTGGTTGCAGATGCGGCCCGCGATGGTGTTGGCGAGCCCGCCGGCGAGCGAGTCCTCGTCGACGGCCGGGAACGGCTCCTTGTACGAGGTCTCGACCTCGGCGAGGAAGTCCGCGATGCGGGCGTCGTCCCAGCCGTCCTGCCCGGCGAGGGCGGAGGCCATCACGCGCCGTACGTAGGGCCAGCGCAGCCGCATGACGTTCGCACGGGAGAACTCGCCGGTGAGCGTGTTGCCCACCACCACTCCGGTGCGTTCGCGCGGCAGTCCCTCGCCGCCGGGGAACCCGGCGTCGGCCAGGGCCCGTCCGGCGGTGTCGAGGGCGAGCCAGTGCGTCATGTCCGTCGAGCGGAAGGTGCTGCCCGCGATGCGGTGGGCGACCCGGTCGAACGCGTAGCCCTCGATGACGGCTGCGTTGCGCGCGTAGAAGGTGTCGGGGGTGGACGGGTCGGCGTCCCAGTAGTCGTCCAGGTTCATCCGGACGTCGGGCAGCCGGCGGAAGGCCCGCCGTCCGGCGACGGCGTTGTCCCACAGTTCCCGGGGCGAGTTCGCGTCGGGGTAGCGGCACGCTATGCCGACGATGGCGATTCTGCTGCTCATGCGGTCACCGGCACCTTCCGCGTCGACGCCGGGTCCGCGGGCGGGCAGGCGCAGGCGTCCGCCGGGCAGTCGCAGGCCGGCTCGGCGACGGCGTTCGGGTCCGTGGTCCGCCCGGTCGCGTCGTCCCGGTCCACGGCCTGTTCGACGGCGGCCAGCGCCAGGGCCTCCTCGGCACGCCGCTTGGCCACGATGTCCGCGGTCCACAGGAAGGCGCCCCGGATGGCGCAGACGAGCGCGGTGGCGAAGAAGAGGCCGTAGGCCACGCTCATCGCGGTCAGGACGCCGTACATGGCGGCGACTCCGCCGCCGAAGGCGATCTGGCCCCACTTGGAGGACGGGGTCGTGCCGGGGTCCGTGATCATGTAGTTGGTGAAGAGCACGAACGCGACACCGGTCATCATCGCCAGGGCCGCCGGGATGGAGGTGCCGAACACCAGGCCGCGTACGACGGCCTGGAGGGCGAAGCCGCCGACCCAGGCGAGGATGAGCCACATGCGCTCGGTGAGCTTGGCGTTGAGCATCGTGCCGAGGGTGATGATGATCGCCGGGACGAGCCAGTCGAAGCCGCCGTCGAGGTACTCGGTGAACTGGTACGGCGGTGCGATGGAGGCCCACGGGAACAGCAGCAGGATGACGGCGATCCCGAAGTTCGATGGGTTCATGACATGTCGCATACGGCCCTTGAGCGGGGCCCTGAGCACCCACTTGGTGCCGACGGCGACGATGACGCCGAAGAGCATGACCCAGATGACGTCGTTGACGTAGGAGAGCATGTTCACCGCGAGCGCGGTGATGTGGGCCGGGAGCAGGAACTCCATCAGGCCCTTGAGGCCGTTGCCCTGGAAGCGGGGGGCGCGGCCCTCGGCCCGGGCGCCGATCGCCTCCAGGGCGATCTCCAGCGAGTAGGCGACGGCCAGGGCGATGAAGGGCCAGGTCCAGGGCTGCTCGAAGCCGAGCACGGTGTAGCCGAAGACGTTGAGCACGGAGATCGAGATGGCGAATCTCCGCAGCGCCGTGACGACCTTCGTGCTGTGGCGCGGGGTGGCGGTCTGGGACGGGGACATGATCACTTCTCCTTGGCCTGGGTGCCGAGCTCGAAGCCGTGCCGGCCGGGCTCCAGCCGCAGCTTCTGCTCGTGGACGTCGCCGTTGCGGTCGCGCCAGGTCAGCACGGTGGGCAGCGGTCCCTGGACGCCCTTGCCCAGGCCGATGTGCACGTCGGTGCTGCGCTTGCCGGAGTGGCCGCCCCCGCCGTCGAGACGGGCGACGCGCATGGTGCCGTCGGGCAGTTCGACACAGACCTCGGCGCCGACCACGGGCGCGCCGTCGGGGTGGGTCAGCTCCAGCTCCATGGAGGAACCGGCGTTCTCGCTGACGTTGCGGAAGAAGGCCGGCTCGTCCCACTGGCGGGCGACGGCCATGTCGAGGCGGCCGTCGCCGTCCACGTCGGCGGTGGCGATGCCGCGGGTCGGGACGGGCTCGCCGATGCCGAGCTCCTGGGACAGGTTGGCGTACCGGCCGCTCTCCTGGTCCTTGGCGAAGAACCGCATCCGCTGGCTGCCGGCCAGGTCGTCGCCGACCTCGACGTTGGGCCACCACTGCGGGTTGGCGACCAGGGCGTCGTTGGCGGTGGCCAGCTCCTGCAGCTGCGGCCAGCGGTTGTGCTTGCCCTTGACGAAGCCGAGGGCCTGGGTGATCTCCAGGTTCCCGTCGTTGTCGAAGTCGCCCATCTTCACGTCCCAGCCCCAGCCGGACCAGGCGAGCCCGAGGGGGGCGGACTCGTCCTCGTAGGGGGCGTCGCCCTCCAGGAAGCTGCCCCGCAGCTCGGCCTTGCTGTCGGCCCGGTTGACGAAGGCGAAGTTGGACTCCTGGATGCCGAACGACGTCGTGATGTTGCTGACGAACATGTCGAACAGGCCGTCGTGGTTCAGGTCGCCGAAGTCGACACCCATGCCCTTGAACGAACTGCGGCCCAGCTCCTTGGACTTGGGGACGGTGCCGGAGTGCTCGGCCTTGACCTCGCGGAACTCGATCTCACCGGGGCGGGAGACGTTGTGCAGCAGGGCCGAGGTGCCGAAGTCGTGGGCGAGGTACACCTCCGGCAGCCGGTCGCCGTCGAGGTCGGCGGCCGAGACGCCCAGCGACCAGCCCTTGTCCAGGCCCTGCGGGATGGCGTCGTCGGTCTTCTCGTACCCGTCCGGCGTCCAGCGGAAGAAGTGACCGCCGCCGCCGTTGCGGGCCTGCGAGAGGGAGTCGTTCATGGTGACGCCGCCGTCCTTGGAGGGGTCCAGGACGGGGCTGTCGGGGAAGTAGTTGCCGACGTAGATGTCGTCGTGGCCGTCACCGTCGAAGTCGGCGACGGCGGCGGTGTTGGAGTTCCACAGCGGCCCGGTGTACTTCGCGCCGGGCTTGCCGGGCAGCAGCTCGGTGGGCCGGAAGGAGTCCGCCGTCAGCGGCGCGCCCTTGGCGCCCTCGTTCTCGAAGATGACGGGGGTGCGGCCCCAGTAGTAGACGAGGAGGTCCATCGCGCCGTCCTCGTTGTAGTCGCCGGGCACACAGCCCATCGGCGCCATGGTCGTGCTGACGCCGAGCGGCGCCGGGTCGAGCGCGAAGGCCGCGTAGGCGTCCCCCCGTGTCGGCGCGGGGGTGACCACCGCCTGGTCGATGCGCGGGTCGCTGACGCACAGGTCGTTCGGCAGCCCGTCGCGGTCGAGGTCGTTGAGGGCGATGCCCGCGCCGACCGAGGAGATCCACGCGTCGATGTGCTTGAAGGCCTTGTTGACCTTACGGACCTCCTGCTTCTCGAATCCGGCAGGCATGGATATGGACATCGGCTCGAATGCGAAGTTCTTCGCGAGTGCGTCGACCTCGGAGGCCGACGACTCGGGAAGCCGTACCGCGTAGAAAGTTCCCACCATCAGCGCGAGGGCGACAATTCCCGGTGAATTCCTGCGCACCCAGTTCTTCGTGACCGTCACAGGTCGGCACCTTTCCGGAGCAGCGAAAGAGAAGAAAGTTCGGCGGAGACGTCACGCCGCCATGTCTCGTAGGCCGGGGAGGCGGCCCGCGGGTCTGCCGTACGCGGTCTGAGGTCCCGGCACACACGGGCGGCCCGCTCGGCCGTCGTGTCGCACACGACGCGGGCCGCGAGGTGGGTGTGCTCGATGACGGTGTCCGCCTTGATGCGCGCCTCGACGGCGAACGCGGAGCCCTGCGCCAGCGCCCAGCGGTGTTCGCCGGCCCCCTCGGCGAAGCTCCGCAGCTCGGCCTCGTCCACCCCGCCCGCGTAGGTGCAGGCGAGTCCGGCGCCCGCGTACAGGTCGCCGTGGCGGTGCTCGGGGTAGGCGCGGATCAGGCCGGTGACGACCTCGGGGTCGGTGCCCCCGACGAACCACAGGGCGCGGCCGATGCCCTGGTCGATGGCGTTCGGCGTGTAGTGGTTGTGTCCGCCGCGCCAGCGGAAGGGGTGCTGGACCTCGGGCGTGCGGACGTAGGAGTCCGTCTTGAAGTACGCCTGGTGGAAGCCGTATCCGTCCAGGGCCAGCCAGCGCAGCAGGGGGTCGGTGGCGCTGATGTCGGGCCACAGCGGCTTGGGCAGCCGCGCCATCGCCCAGCCGATGCCGACGTAGATCATGTAGTCGTGGTGCCGCCCCTGGCCCGCCAGCAGACCGGCCAGGCGGCCGCTGTGGCCCGGGAGCGCGTCGTGGACCACGGCGCCCATGCCCGCGCCCTCGTAGGCGAAGCCCCGCACGTCCCGGGGGACGGTCTCCAGCATCGCCTCGGTCTCGTCGGCCGAGGCCGCCTCCATCGCGTAGGCGTAGCCCTGGAGGAATGTCTCGCCTATTCTCTCCAGCCGTGCCTTGGCTTCCTCGTTCTTCACGTGAAATCCACGCACCTCCATGGTCGTTTCCGAAACAGGAGGTGTGAACAGCTTGCGTCGAATAGCTCCAAACCCAGTGGCCACGGTGATGACCCGCCCCTCTCAGCTCCCTGGAATTTCGCCAGCAAATCAAATTGAGCCAGGGGGCGGGACCGCACGTCTACTTCATATGTGCTCAACGGAGGAGAAGGCGGCGAGCCGTTCACGCACCCCCGCGCGCCAGCCCTCGTAGGCGGGTGCGGTGGCGCTGCGGACGGCGGCCGGGGCGCAGTCGTCGGCGAGCAGGGCGGCGGCCTCGGCGGACAGTCCGGTGAACGCCTCGACGGCGGCCTCGGTGTGCGCGGGCACGAACCCCGCGTGATGGCGGGCCTTCGCGGCGAACACCGACCCCTGCGCCAGGTGCCCGCGGTCGGAGCCCGCCTCCTCGCGCAGCAGGGCCAGTTCGGCCGGAGTGCTCCCGCCGGCGAAGGTCGCGGCGAGACCGACGCCGCTCCACAGGTCCGCCTGCCGGTCCCCGGCGAACGCCCGGACGGCCGCGGTGACGTGCCCGGCGTGCCCGCCGTGGATGAACCACAGGGCACGGCCGACCCCCTGGTCGAAGGCGCGGCGCCAGTAGGCGGGGTCGCCCTCCCAGGCGTACGGGTCGTCCAGCCGCTGGCGGGTCACCCAGGTGTCGGTGTCGAAGTAGGCGCGGTCGAAGCCGTAGCCGTCGACGCACAGCCAGCTCATCTGCGGGTAGTACGCGGGCCCGGACAGATCGGGGACGAGCTTCTTCCACAGGGGGCGCGGCAGCTTGGCCATGGCGAAGCCGATGCCGATGTAGTTCAGGAAGATGTGCGGCCTGCCGCCGCCGGTGAGCAGGTCGCGGGTGCGGTGGCCGGAGCGGCCCATCGTGTCGCGGATGGCGCACGCCATGGTGGCGCCCTCGTAGGCGAAGCCCCGCTGCTCGGGGTCGACCAGGCTCAGGCGGCGTTCGGTGGTCGCGAGGTCGCGGTCCTCGATGCCCCATTCGAAGCCGGTGACGACGGCCTGCGGAACGGCCTCGAGCCTCCGGGCCCGCTCGTCGTCCCGTACCGCGAAACCCCGGCCGGAGAAGCTCACCTCCTCCAGCGACGGGGCCATGACCAGCCTGCGCAGAGCTCCCAGTACGGGCATGTGCGTGCCTCCTCCTACGAGCGCCGCCCCGTTCCGGCGGCCGGGGGGCCATCGTGGGCGGTCCGGCCCGCGCCGGGCATCTTCGACCATGCCCTGCGCGGCGTTCAGCGGATGCGGCGTACCTGGACCTCCTCGTCGTGCACGGCACGGCCGCACTGCGCGCAGCGCAGCTCCGCGCGGACGGGGCTCTCGCAGCCGACGTGGTCCGCGCGGCGGGGCGGTCCCAGCTCGTGCGGCAGATTGCGGTCGCCCCACTGCATCAGGGCGAGGACGGCACAGGTGAGGTCCTTGCCCGCGGGGGTGAGCCGGTACTCGTACCGCACGGGCTTGTCCTGGTAGGGGACGCGCTCCATGACACCGTGCTCGACCAGCCTGGTCAGGCGGTTGGTCAGGACGTTCCTGGCGATGTCGAGGTTCTCCAGGAACCCTTCGAAGCGGCTGCTGCCGAGCAGCGCCGTACGGACGATCAGGAGCGTCCAGCGCTCTCCGATCACCTCGAGCGTTCGGGCGAGGTTGCAGTCCTGCCCCTCATACGTATGTCTCAGCATCTGATCACACCGGTAGGGAGGGCCTTTCGGCGGTTCCGGGGGTGGTCCACGGTGGCGTTCCGTCACCGCGGGAGTGGGCGGCGGCGTTCACACCGCCGCCAGGAGGTGGCGTTCGGGCACCGCGGGGGCGGCCTGCCGGGTGAACCGGTCGTAGGCGTAGGCCGCCGAGACGAGGGTCATGTGGTGGTGCCAGCCCGGATACGACCGGCCCTCGAAGTCGAGCAGTCCGAAGCCGTCCTTCATCTCGCGCACGGCCTCCCCCACCCGCGGCAGCAACCGCGCGAGCGCGAGGACGGATTCCGTACGGGTGTGGATGAGGCTGGTCAGCCAGAACTGGAGCGGGCGGCGTTCGCTGTCGGACCGGACGGCCAGCAGCCGGTAGGTGCGGTGGGCGTGGGCACCCGAGGAACCCTGACCGGGCAGGTGGACGAAGCTGGAGACGACCGTCACGGGGCGGCCGTCGCCGTCCCGGCGGGCCACCGTCTCGACGCGGTCCGGTATGCCGCCGCCCGCACCCAGGAGGCTGCCCGCCGTGAGGACCAGGCCGTAGCCGTCACCGCTGCGGGGACGCTGCGTCCGCAGGTGCCGGCCGACCATCACGTGCAGGTTGCCGGGCACCGGGACGACGAAGTCCCGCCCGCGCAGGGCGAGCCCGTGCAGCAGGGTCCTGACGCCGAAACCGGCGGCCGGGTCCAGGCTGCAGACGACCGGCAGTGGGGTGCTCCCGGCGGTGGTGGCGAGGGAGTCGATCAGGTCGAGGGCGTGCTGTTCCGCCGTACGCAGTCCGGCGTCGGACGGGATGCGGGCGCGCCGGCGGCGTTCGGGGTCCTTGGCCCAGGAACCCGGCAGCAGCAGACGCCAGTCGACCGGCGCGACCGCCCCCGCCGAGGCGAGGAAGGCGCCGACGCCGACCTGGCAGGTGACCGACCGTCCGGTGGAGGGCAGGAACCGGCGGTGCACCCCGCAGGAGTGCTCCCCCCGTTTGCGCAGTACGGCCTGGTCGACCACCCAGGCCATGGGGGGCGCCTGCCGCTCCGCCCACCTGGCCAGCTCCGTGCGGACCGGGTTCCACTCCCAGGGACTCGCGTTGACGAACTGGTGGAGCGACTGGGAGGTGGCCGGTGAGGCCGAGACCGTCGCGGCGAGGCGCCGGACCGACTTCTTGCCCGGGGTGGTGAGCAGCGCCTGCACATAGGCGTGGGCCCACCGGCGCTGATCGGCACGCGGCAGGCACTCGAAGATCTGCTCGGTGAAGACCGGTATCGAGGTGTTCGCGTGCGTCAGCGCTCGTCCAGCCATGGCAAGTCCCCTCCCCTGGATCGGTCCGCGGCTGTCGACCGCGCTAAAATAATAGCGAACAACCTCTTTTTTTCTCGACTCCGGGGAGTTGACGAATGCACTTCGCCAAGTTGGCCGGTCCGCTGCCCTCTGACCGGGCTGTTTGCCCACCGGACCCCGTACCGTCGGATCCCGTACCGCCGGTAAGGGGCCCGTCACGAGGACCGGCCGGTCCGTCACGAGGGCCGGCCGGCACACGGAGAAGACCACCACCGCACGCGGGACCGCCGGCCTTCCGCCCGCGCCCGATACCCCGTCACATGCCCGAGGAGGCGACATGGTGAGACAGGAGAGGGCCCTGCGCACCCGCGCGGCCGTGATCACGGCGGCCTCCGCGGAGTTCGCCCGCGCCGGCTACGACGGCACGTCGCTGTCCCGCATCAGCCAGCTGGCCGGCATGTCGGTCGGGGCACTGACCTTCCACTTCCGGACCAAGCAGGAACTGGCCGACGCCGTGCAGGAGGAGGGGCGGTCCGTGACACTCGCCGCACTGGACGGCCATGCCTACGCGGACCGCCCGGCGCTGTGCCAGGTGGTCGGCCTCACCCTCGAACTGGCCCGGCTCATGGAGGAGGAGGCCTCGGTCCGTGCCGCCATCCGGCTGAGCAGGGAACGCCCGGGCTCGGCCTCCTGGTCCCAGGCCTGGCTGCCGACCGTGCGCAAGCTCCTCGACGAGGCGCACGAGGCCGGTCAGCTCCGGGAGAGCGCTCCGGCCGCCGACGTGATGACACTGGTCGAGCACCTGACCGACGGAGCGGAGGTGTACCTGCGCGGCAGGGTCGAGGACGAGTCGGAACTCGGGAACGCCGTCGCACGACTGCGCACCGTCTGGAAACTCACGCTCACGGGGGTGTCGGCGGACCCGCCCGGCCCGGGACACCCAGCACCGCCCACGACCACCGAAACCTCGTCACCGCGCTGAGCCGGGACTTTCATCCTGGTCTTGCCGGCGCTCCACAAGGCATTCAGCGCCCCTGCCTGTCCGGCGACAACGATGCGGCGTCCACGACCTGGCTGACGGCGAGGGACCGTCGTATCGACTGATAATTACATTGCGTGATTGAAGATCCCGCTCCGTAATCAACGCGGTAAGGTCACCTTCAGACAATAAAAAGCCCGGCCCCCGAGATCTTGGCGGATAGAAGGGACCGGGCCCAACAAACCCGACGCTGTCGGTGCTCCTGACCGAGAAGACCCGGAGCCGTCAGTGCTCCTGATCAAAAGGATCCGGAGCCGTCAGTGCTCCCGATCGTACGAGAGTTACGCGCCAAAGCGCTAGCGGACTCGTCGGCGCATCAGGAACAACGAGGGCGCATCGGGTGGAAAGGTATACCCGAAGTGCTGCACCACCAGCGCGGTCGCCGTGAAGCGGCCGCCCACGACACGACGGACGTCATCCGTCTGCCTGGCTGGTCGAGGGCCTCAGGCGTGAACACTCCAGGCTGGTTCCGGGCCGTCGCACGTACAAGGACCCGCGCCGCCCACGCTGATCGCGCGGGAGGCAGCGCGAGCACTCGACACCGTGGGGCTGTCATGCCGGATCCGCGCACCGTACGCCGCGTCTCCGCGCGCCCGGTCCTCGCTGGGGGCGCCCGGTGAGCACTCCATTCTTCCCTCGCGCCACCCGCCGGGGCGCTGCCATGGACTGGGTGAAGTTCGACGCCGAACTCGCCCGTGACGGCAGCGTGGACCCCGTCGACAAAGCCCTGTACGCGGCCATCGCCTCGTTCGTCGACGCGGAGACCCGGGAGTCTCCGGAGACAACGGATCTGGATCCGAACAACATCCCGCCGTGGGTGCCCACCAGGAAGCGCCTGGCGGAGTGCATCGGGAAGTCGCTGGACACCCTCGACCGCGCGACCAAGCGCCTGGAGGCGCGTGGCCTGCTCCGCGTCCACCGGCAGCCTGACCCCACCAACCCACGCCGGATACTGCCCAGCGAGTACGAACTCCTGGACCACCACATCTGGGATGAGCGGGCCGCCCAGCGCGCAGCAGAGCGGGCCGCCAGAAAGGCCGGTGGCCGGGAAACCCGCGGCTCGGGGGGTGGCCGCACGGATGCGGCTACCCCTGGCCGCACCCATGCGGCTACCCCTGGCCGCACCGGTGCGGCGGTAAAAGACATAAGAGAAAGTCTTGAAGAAGGATCGGGAGAAGCAGCGCCTTCGGCGCGTAGCGCCGGTGGCGTGCGTAGCACTTCAACCTCAGGTAGGAGCGCGCGGGATGGGCGTAGCGGCTCCGCCGCGTCGGGCAAGGCGGGCTCGTCGTCGGGGAAGGGCGGAAAGGCTGTCGTGCCGGATCAGCGGGGCGCGGACGGCACAAGGCTGACCCGGGAGCAGACGGCGGCGGTACACGCCGTAGAAGCCCTGCTACCGCAGCTGCTGGTCGCCAGGCTGCCGTACGGGCACATCCCGCAGCGGAACCGGACGGCCGTCCTGGAGGCCCTGGAGTCCCGCACGGTGGACCAGCTGCGGAAGCGGATCGCGCACCGGTGGGTGGCCTACGGGTACGAGCCGGTTCTCCACGACGGCGAGCTGCGGTCGGCGGTCGGTGTCGCCCTGGAGCTGATCGCCCCGACGCCGTACTGCCCGGACCCGTCGTGCGAGGACGGCGTCATGATCGATACCGGCGAGGACTGCCGGGCTTGCTCAGAGCGCCGCAAGGCCCGCCGGGTGGCTCGCCTCACCGGGAAGACCTCACCCACCGGCAAGAGCGGCAACCCGAAGGCCCCGGCGCCCGAATGTGTTGACTGCGGCCGCCCGCTCCCTGGAACCGCCCCCGTTGACGGCGTGTGCCAGCGGTGCACCGAAGAAGCCGCAGCCGCCTTCGCCGCCCTCGCGGCCAGCCTCTCCGGCCAGTCTCCGACACAGGAGGACGACGACACAACGACGGAGCGCGAGATCCTGGAGCTGGAGGGGCAGCGCCGCCGGGCCCGCCGGGCGGCAGGGACGGCCCTGGCCTTCGAGGACACCGACGTCGAACAGACCGCTGCCGACGCGGCGGAAGACACCCGGCTGCGCGCGGAGCTGCTGGCCGCCAACCCCTGGATGGCCTGCTACACGCAGACCCCGGCGACCGCCCCAGGGGGCGCCCCGTTGTGACCCGAGAGCGGCGGACCGCTCAGACCGCCTCATGAATACCGAGATCAGAACGGGTCAGGACGCGCCCCGCGTTTTTCAGGCCTTGGCCACCGCGATCTCGCGCACCCGGCCGGACAGCTCCCGTACCGCGCGCGTCTTGGCGTACGGCGTGAGTTCCTTGCGCATCGTGGCGAAGTGGTCGTCTCCCCGGACGGACGACACGTGCTCGTACTCGTCGAGGAACCGGCCCCACGACTCGCACGACGCCTCGACGTGCCCGTACCGGAGCTGCCGCTGCGCAAGAAGCGCGTAGGCGTGGACGCGGCCCTGCCGTTCGTTGGCCGGCTGCACTCTGATGGACTGGCGCAGGGCGCTGATGCTGCCGGGCAGGTCGTTCTCCTCCGACAGCACGTGGGAGACGTGGAAGAGGTAGGCGGTCTGGTCGTAGCCGCCGATCGCATCGCGCCGGTTGTCGGCCTTCGCGAGTGCCGTCTCGGCTTCGCGAAGCCGGATGTGGGCCTGGCGACGGTCCCCCACCATGCTCGCCGCATGTGCCTGCTGTCCTCGCAGGAACGCCATCAGACGCGGCCCGGCCGACGGTGCGGCCTCGGCCGCGGAGTCCGCCAGCTCCAGCGCAGTCCGCCCGTGCCGCAGGTTCGACGCCTGGAGCGACATGCCGCGCAGCGTGCGGCAGTAGGTGACGTGGTCCTGCGCCTCATCAGCCAGTTTGAGCGCTTGGACGTAGTACTTCTGGCCCAGGCCGTGGGCCTTCTCGTACATGGCCATCCACCCTGTGAGGTACGTCAGGTCCGACGCGGCGGCGAGCATGTCCTGCTTCACCGGTGCGGATGCCTGCGCCTTGAGCCACGGGCCTACGGTGTTGACGAGGAACGCGGCCGCCATGGGCCGGGCGTGGCCGGCGCCGAACTCGTCGAGGATGTCGGCGATGCGCTCCGTCATGGACCGCACCGACGCTACTTGGGATGCGCCGATGCGGGTGGTGGCCTTGCCCGGGGTGACCGGGTCACCGGCCGCCCGCGCCGTGTGCTGGAACGCGGGCACGGAGAGCGCTGCGGAGAACAGAGTCGCGGCCAGGACACCGCGACGGGACGGGTCCATGTCCGCCCTTCCCAGGTCGACCAACTCCTCCACAGTGTCCACTGGTTGTGAGCCGTCAGCGGATACCGCGGGTTGCAGACCGGCCTCCGCGTGTGTGACCGGCCGCCCCAACCGAGCGGACAGCGCCTCCAGGATCAGCGGCCTGACCTCGGGTTTCGGCGGCGTGCCGGCGATCCAGTGGGCAACGGCCGTTCGGTCGTACGAAAGGTCCAGCCCGGCCTGCGGGCCGAGCCTGTTCACCTGCTGGGCGAGTTGCGTGCGCGTCCATCTCGCCTGTTCGAGCAGCCTGTTCAAGGCAGGGTTGGGCGTGCGTTTTCTCGTGGCCATGCCCTCAACTCCCGACAGCTCCATGGCGTTCACGGTGTTCACGGTCCCACCTGCCCTCAACGGTACACACAGACAGTGATCACGCGGTTACCTCTTACGAGTCAAGCACCGATCTCGGCCCTTGGGAGCAGAGGTGACCAGCGCACCACCACTGAGAAGAGACACCGCCACGGCGGCAGACGACCTCTGCCGTGAGCGCCGACCCGAACGCCCACGCCTGACCGACGACCGGGTGAGCGTGTCCTTCGAGGTCCGCCCGCCCCGAGCCGGGGACGGCATCCCCGAACAGGACGCGCTCCGCGTGCGGATGGCCCGGCGGGTGACCGCGGCCCGACTCCGGTACTGCGGCCTGGACCCGCTGGTCGACGACGCCGAGCTCATCGTCTCCGAGCTGGTCACCAACGCCATCCAGCACGGCAACGGCACTCGCGTCACCTTCACCATGACGGTCCACGACGGCTTCCTGCGCCTGGCCGTGCACGGCGAGACACCCGGCCGACCGGTCGTCCGCGCCGCCGACGACGACGCCGAATACGGCCGAGGCCTCTTCCTCGTCGACCACCTCACCACCGCCCACGGCGGCACCTGGGGCACCAGCGACGACGGAACCACCACCTGGTGCAACCTCGCTGTCCCCGCAGGCCGACCGTGATCGCCCCCAACGCCGGCCGGAGCTTCTCTCCACCCCGTACCTCAGTGGACACCGTCCGTACTGTCCCGTCCTGTACGAGAGAGAACACCGTGCGTCCCGAGCCGCCCTTGGTCCCCTTCGTCGTCCAGCGTGAGGGGGAGGAAGCCGCCCCCGACAACCTGATGCTGACCACGATCGGGCCGGGCCGCTACCGGCTGCACTACGCCGACGAGGACCCCCGGGACCGGGACCTGCGCGGCGTGCTGTGGGCCCGCTGCTCCTTCGGCGAGGTCGACGACCTCGGGAAGCCGACGGGCCGGCCGCAGTGGCGGATGATGCACCCCCTGCGGCAGCGGGGGACGATGCAGGCGCTGCGCTGCCAGGTCTGCGCCGAACGAGCACGGACCCCGCTCGGCTACATCTTCCTCGCCGGCCCCGGCACGGTTGACCCGGACGACCCGATGGTCCTCACGAACCAGCCGCCGGTGTGCCCCCGGCACGCGCGTTCCGCCGCCGACCTGTGCCCGCACCTCACCCGCGACCCGATGGTGCTCCTGGCACAGAGCGCCCCCATGTACGGCGTGAACGGTGTCGGCTACGGCTACGGCGACTTGGGCGTACAGGTCGTCAAGCGGCCCAAAGGGCCGATCCCGTACGGCCACGAACTCCTGCCGACCGTCCTCGCCTCCCAGATGGTGCGCCGCCTCAGCACCTTCCGGGCCGTGGGCCTGGACGAACTGCTCTGGGAGCTGGAGCGCGCCACATGAAGCCCCTGTCCTGCGGCCCGGGCGTTCCCCTCGGCCTGGGCCGCAGGACATCGCACGCCGTGGGGTCGCCCCCAGAACTGGTCGGGCTTCAGCAGGCTGCTGATGCCGCTCACGACAAGCTGCAGCTCCTCAGCGATCACCACCCGCAGCGCCAGGCATGGTTCGATGCCTCTGTAGCGGTGCAGGAAGCCTTGGCGCAGTACGCCCGCACCAAGCGCCTCAACCGGTTACGAGGTCGAGAGAAGGCTCCGGCAGATCGTGTGGCACCCTGCCACCACCGCTGATCGCCCCGGCACCACGCTCCAAGCGCCTCACGCTTTGGTGCAGACGAGCTGCGGATGGCAGAGAAAATTACACATACCGCTGAAGCTTGCAGAGTTTGTTACCTTCTAGATGTAACAAACTCTGCCAGGAGATGTAACTATGTCTGCATGGATCGCAGTGAGCAGCTGATGACTTTGGCCGGGCCGGCCACTGATCAGTGGGGGCTGGTGACAGCTGCGCAGGCCAAGAAGCTTGGCTTGAGCGCTGTCCAGCTCAAGCGCTTGACCGAGGCTGACTTGCTGACGAACGTGGGCCGCGGTGTCTATGCCCTGCCTGCCGTCGGACTGCCGCAGCACCTGGAGATCAAGGTGGCCTGGCTGCGCCTGCAGCCGGAAATCTTCGCCTGGGAGCGAAGCCCCGGGTGCGAGGATTCGGGCGTCGTCTCGCACGCCTCCGCATGCCAGCTCCACAACCTTGGGGACATTCCGGCCCCCGAGGTGGAGATCAGCGTGCCGCGCCGGCGCACGACCACTGAGCCGTTTGTCCGGCTGCGCACCGCAAGGCTGGAGCCTGCCGACATCACGATCATCGACGGCTTGCCGGTGACCAGCCCCGAGCGGACCGTCGTCGACCTCCTGCACGCCAAGGCCGACGGAGGGCATGTGGGCGGGGTGATCGCGGATGCCGAACGGCGAGACCTGGTGGACATCGACGCCCTGGCGGACCGTGTTCAGCCATTTGCCCGCAGGTACGGCTTTGCCGCAGCCGCCACAGGGCACGAACTGATCGAACACCTGGCGGGGCAGGCCGGCCGGAACCTCCACTTCCAGGAACTGGCCCATGCCGGCCGGGAAGGCTTCGTCGTCGGCGCTCAGCTTGCCGACCTGCACAACGCTGACCGCCTGCTCGGGGCGAACGCCACAGCCGCACAAGTTTTTGCGTCCCGCCTTCACAGTCTCGAGGGGCGGCAGGACATGTGGGAAGCGATGGCGAAACTCATGCCCGACCTCTCCCACTTCGAGAAGGTCCAGCAGGCTTTGGCTCAGATACTGGCCTCCCCGTCCTACACCGAACTGATCAAGGGACACACGAGGTGGAGCGGTGCCGTGCGGGCGTTGTACGAGGGGAGCATGCCCAAGTCTGACCTCTCGGCGTTGGCGGAGGCGGCTCAGCGTGCTGTCACCTTGTCGCCCGAGGTTCAGCGAGCGATTCAGCAAGCGGCTGTGCCCGGCCCCGGCGTAAGCCGGGCCATCAAGGCCCTGCAGCAACTCGAACAGGCACCGCCGGGGCGTGCGGACGAATCAGGTGACAACGACGCTTTGCAGACCGAGGAGGAAGAGCCAAACGGACTGAACGGCACGCAGGACCCCGAGTAGAGTCAGCGGCTCCAACTACTCGGGAGCGAGCGGCGCGTGGGCAGAACCTATGCCAGTCCAACGGCATTCCAGGCAGCTCTGACACAGGCCGCCCGGAACATGTCCAAGAAGACCGGCATGAGCGTTACCGACCTCATGAAGATCTTCTACTTCAACCGGCTCGCAGCCCGCGTCTTCACCAAAGAACCGGACGACTGGCTCATCAAAGGCGGACAGGCCCTGCTGGTCCGCTACCGCGGCGCTGCACGTCTCAGCCAGGACATCGACCTGCAATGCGCCCAGCCCGACCGCACCGCCGACGAAGCCCGGCAGCTGGTGATCGAGGCCGCCTCCCTCGAACTCGACGACCACCTGCGCTACACACCCGGCAAGTTCCTCGGCCACAGCGATGAAGGACGCGGCGGCGCACAGTACTTCCAGGTGTTCCTCGGCACCAAGCCTGTCGCCAGCATCAAGGTCGATCTCGTGGTCGGCCGCACCCTGTCCGGCACACCGGAAACCCGGACCCTCAAATCCGCCGTCGACATCGAATGGCCCGTGGACTGGCCCGAAGTCCGTCTCTACCCCGTCATCGACCACATTGCCGACAAGATCTGCGCCATGTACGAACGCCACGGCGACAACGGACAGTTCGGGTCCAACCGCTACCGTGACCTGGCCGACCTTCTCCTGATCAGCCAGCAGGAAACTGTGCCCGGCGACGCCGCATGTCAGGCTCTGCACCGTGAAGCGGACCGTCGCCGCAGCAACGGCACCTCCGTCGTCCTGCCGACCGTTTTCGAAGCACCCGGCCCTGACTGGCCCGACGGCTACCCCCAGCAGGCGGCCCTGGTCGTCGGCCTGCTGGGCTGCGCCGGCTACGCTGAAGCAGCACAAGCCGCCGCCGCGTTCATGAACCCCATGCTCACCTCAACCGCCCAGGGCACCTGGAACCCGAAGACCGCGACCTGGTCGTAAATACTCGACAGCGCCGGCGCCCACCACCGACCGATACCACGGAGCCGCGTCCTCCATCCGCTCCAGCACCGACGCCCCCGGATCGCACCCGGCGACCCGCCAGACCTCGTCGCTCCGGTACCAGTGGTCCGTGGCGACCAGGGCGAACTGACGCTCACTCACGGGAACTTGCGCGGCCCTCAGCCGCTCCAGGCACTCCTGCCAGGGCAGCTCCGCCGTCACGGCGGGCAGTACGTCGTGACGCGCCAGAGTGTGCAGCAGGTCCCCCACGCGCACCGGCCGGGGATGGCTCGCGTGCCAGATGCCACCGCGGCTGTCGGCCCGCCCGCCGGCCCCGGCCCCGGGACCGAGCGCGAGGCGGGCGACGAGCCGCGCCAGGTCGTCCACGGCCACGGCGGACACCCTGCCGCGTCCGCCCTCCCACAGCGCGGGAACGGCGCGCAGGCACTGGGCGAGCAGCGGCACGACCCAGCGGTCCCCCCTGCCGAGCACCAGTCCCGGACGCAGCACGGTGGCGCCCGCGGCCAGGGCGTGGGTCTCCCCGGCCAGCCGGGTGCGACTGGCCGGGGAGACGGGCGCGGGGACGACCTCGTCCACCCCGGTGCCCCGGTGCGGGCCGGGGCCGTACACCGCCGCCGTCGACAGGTGCACGATGCGGCTCACGCCGCTCCGGGCCGCCTCCCGCATCAGAGCGGCCGTCCCGTCGACGTTGACCGCGGCGCACTCGGACTCGTCCGGGCTGATGACGGCGGCCATGTGGAGGAGCACGTCGGCCCCCTCGCACACGCCGCGCAGCGTCCGGGGCTGCGCCATGTCCGCCGGGACCCACTCGTCGGCCGGCCCGGCGCCCTCCGGCCGCCGTCTGCCGACCGTCCGGACGACCAGGCGTTCACCCGAGCCGGCATCTTCCCCCGTGCGGTGCCCGGCGAGTTCGCGGAGCACCGCCGAGCCGATGAACCCGGTGGCGCCGGTCAGCACCACGCGCAACGGTCTCATGCGGCCAGCCGCTGACGGTCCACCGGGAACGAGAGCTTCGCCCTGGCCTGCGGGGTGGCGATGGCGGGGAGCAGGTAACGCCACATCGACACGAGGCGTTCCGGCAGATCGGCGCGTTCGCTGGAGACGTTGGAGAACACCTGGATGCCGCTGTAGGCGCCGACGAGCACGTTGGCGAACTCCGCTTCGTCGACGTCGGCCAGCAGCTCGCCCTGTTTCCGGGCCTCCCGCAGCAGCGCGCGGAACTCGCTCACCCACTCCTGGTACGCCGTGTCGTCACGGGCCCCGAACTCGCCCTGCTCGACGGCGAGCCGCACGCTGGCCCGGAACAGCACGTTGTTCTGCAGTTCGCGGGCGAGGAAGAAGGTGAGGTCGACCAGCTTCTGGAGACCGGCCGTCTCCACGGAGAAGTGCACGAACTCCTGCTGGTGGGCCAGCACGGCCTGCGCCAGGCTCCTCTTGGACTTGAAGTGGAAGTACATGCCGCCCTGGGTCACCTGGGCCCGGTTCATGATCTTGCTGATGCTGGCTCCGCTGTAACCGCACTCGTCGAAGATCTCCGCAGCCGCGTACAGGATCGTCTCCCGGGTCTTCACAGCCCGTTCCTGCTTCGGCTCAGCCATTTCAGTGCCTCGATCACTCTCGACAAAAAAAACGAACGCCCCTATTTTACAGGGCAACGCCTTCGGCCGGTAGGCAGAAGGCGCCCACTCACGCTGCTTCCGGGGGGATAGTCATGCTCACCACTGCGGAGAACCCTGCTGCTGCAAGACCGCTCCTGACCACCACCGTCGCCAAGGAATACGTGCACCGCGCGGCCCTGGCGGAGGTGTTCCTCACGGAGTGGACGAAGGCGGGACCCGCCTCGTTCACCGTGAGCGCCCAGTGGCCGCGCAGCCACAGCTTCTACGAGTGCGAGAACGGGCTCTACGACCCGCTGCTGCTCTGCGAGACCGTCCGCCAGACCTTCCCCCTGCTGGCCCACGTCGCCTACGACGTCCCCCTGGGCCACCAGCTGAGCTGGTCCCGCTTCCAGTACTCGGTCAACATGGACGCGATGGGCCTCGAGCTGAACCCGGCCGAGCTCGAACTGCACGTGACGTGCTCGGACATCCGTTTCCTCCGGTCGATCCCCGCGTCGATGTCCATGCACATCGAGGCGGTGCGCGGCGGTACTCTCCTCGCGGTCGCGGACACCCACTTCGGCTGCCACTCCCCCGCCGTCTACCGGCGGCTGCGCGCCGGACGGGCAGGCGACTTCGGCGCCTTCCTGAACGCGCCGGCAGCGCCCCGGCCGGTCGAGCGGACCACGGTGAACCGCCACCGGCTGCGGGACATCGTCCTGTCACCCACCCAGCAGCAACAGCGCTGGCAACTGCGCGTCGACACCGGGCACCCGGTGCTCTTCGACCACCCCGTCGACCACGTGCCCGGAATGCTGCTCCTGGAATCCGTACGCCAGGTGGCGCACGCCGTGCGGCCGTTCCCGACCGGCGCGGCACCGGCGTCGATGGACGCGACCTTCAAGAAGTACGTCGAGTTCGACGAACCCTGCTGGATAGAGACGGCTCCGGCCGCCGAGACCACCGAGGCCGCACCGACGCGCGACGGACGCCAGACGGTCCGCGTCAACGCGTTCCAGGGAGAGGAACTGGCCTTCACCGCGACGACCGAGATGGTCGACACGGCGCCGTAACGAGCCACGGCCCGCCTTCGGGCGGGCCGTCCGCGGTTTCACCGCCACAGCGCCACAGCGCCACTAAAAAAGTTCCAAGGGCTGAACCCAGTGTGCCACCACTGGGCTCACAGCCATGTGTCATGCCACCCGTCGAGCCGTCTGCCCGACGGGCGAAGGCCCGTCGGGATGCCACTCCCCAGGGCCCTCTTCGGTTCCGGACGAACCTCGAAGCCATGCGACGGCTTCGTCATGCCCCCTACCAGGAGACGCCCTCATCATGGAGCAAAGCCGCGGCATTGACCAGCCCTCTCAGCTCGCATCCGCGAGTACACGCCCTTTTGGGCAACTTTCCGCACCCCACGAACCCGACCGGTCCCCGCTGCCCGACGGCACCCGGACCCCTTCTCGCATGTACATACGACAACGGGTCAAGGTTCCGATGCGGCTGGTGGAGTCGCCCCACTACTCGGACGCCGCCCTCAGCGTCTACGTGAAGGTCAAGGCACTGGCCCGACGCCCCGAGGGATGCACCGCCGGGATCGCCACGCTCGCCTCCTACCTGCGGCTGTCCGAGTCGACCGTGCAACGCGGCCTGGCCCAGCTCCGCGCGGCCGGTCCCGACGGCCTCGTGGAGTTACCGGAGAGCCGGCGCAGGTCCCTTCCCGGCGGATACGGGACGACGGCCCGCCGACAGGTCAGGCCCATGACGTCGACGGAACGATTCGTCTGGCTGCCGGTGACCGCCAGCGAGTGCCTCCGCCCACGCCTGCTGCGCGCCTTCGCCGTGATCTCCTACGCCGTCGCACAGAAGCACCCGCTGACCTCCCGCGTGCTCGCCGGAGTCCTCCGCCACCACTCGGGACCCCGGGCGGGCCTGCCCCTCACCACGGGCGCCGTCACCCGTATCGTCGAGCAGTTGGACGCGTCGGGCTGGATCACCGTCCACCGCCGGGCCGGGGAACACGGGCGGCACCTGTTCGGGGTCCACGACGGACGCACCCCCGCCTCCCTTGATGACCGTTCAGGTACCCGGACTGGTGAGGGATCGCTCGCGTACAAGGAAGACCGGAGAACTGACCGACCCGATGACGACGCCGACCGCGCCTCACCCGCCGTAGGCGAGAGACAGGTGGGTGAGGGGGCAGCCACCGCGGTCGCACCGCACAGCCGTCTCGCGCTGCGCGCGGGTGACACGAGTCTCTCCCCCGTACGCACCGCACGCACCGGGCACAGGCCCTACGCGGGGCCACAGCTGACCTTCAGCCCGCGGCTCCACTCCGTACTGGAACCCGTGCGTTTCCTGCTCAAGGACCTGAACACCTATGTGCAACGGCGGCTGGGGCGGGAGATCGCCCGGCAGCTCGACGCGGGCGCGGGCGTCGAACGCCTGCGGAGCCGTCTCACGCAGCGGCTCGCCGCGACCTTGGTCGAGGACATCCGCGATCCCGGACGCTGGCTGCTCGGCGTGGCCCTGCCCCGCTGGGGCTGCGCCGACCCGGACTGCGAGACCGGCACGCTCTGGTCGACCGGCCGGCGCTGCCGCGCCTGCCGGGAGACGATCGCGGACCGGTACGCCCCGCCACGGAACGCGGAAACCGCACCCGTCCCGCCACCGTCCCCACCGAGCCGTTCCGCAGGTGGCCGGCCGGACCGCCCGGCGTGGACGCCACCGAAGGCGTCGGGCCCCGTCGTGGTGGCCCGCTGCCGGGGCCGTGACGGCACCTGTTCCCGCAGGGCCCCCCACGGCCTGTGCTGGAGATGCCGGGTGGAGGCCGTGGACACCGCACCGACGACACCGGCTCAGGAGTCGGGGCGGGGGGTGGGGTTTAGGCGGTAAAAATAAACCCCGGGGCCCGCCCCCCCCCCCCCCCCACAAGGGCCCCCCGGCG
>NZ_JBHWHX010000013.1:108360-145948 GCF_042732315.1 Streptomyces sp. NPDC059787 | reverse complement strand
GGCGTTTGGTTGTTTGGCCGGGTGGGGCCCGTGCACCCCGAACCTACCACCCGCGCGCCGGTGTGGGCCCGGCTGTTTTGATTACGCCGTAATCACTCCAGCCGTGCCGCAGCCGCCCCTCACTCCCTGCTTGCCAGCACGGGCTCCCGGGGCACGTCCTCACGGATTCCCTCGCCGGGGACGTGCGGGAGGCCGTTGTCCGACTCCAGGAGATAGGCCGTCCTGACGCTGCGCTTCTCCCGCCACAGGTGGAATATCGCGAGCCCAAGGATGGCCGTTCCGACGAGGTTGGCGACGAAGTGCCACCACACCCGGTACGTCGACAGCGCCACCCCCGGTTCGATCGCACCGAACCAGGTGGACAGACCGATGGCCCGGCTGGCGCCCAGCGCCACGGAGACGGTCAGCACGAGGTGCTCCACACCGTGGATGCCCTGCATCCACACACCCATCCTGGCCCACTTCCGGGACTTCAGCTCACCGCTGACCCGCCGCGTGATCTGCACGATGCCGACCAGGCCGGCCAGGAAGATGAGGTTGCCGATGAGGTGGAGCAGTTCCATGCCGAGCGCCGGCTTGGACGTGTCGACCTGACCCATCCCCTGGGCGAAACTGTTCGCCCAGGGAGTCATCCAGGCCGGGGAGTACGGGTTGGCGATCCAGTAGGCAGCCTGCGCCACGTGCTCCTGGAAGTGGCCGATCTGCCCGACGACTCCCAGACCGATCAACCCCACCGCCGTCCGGTACAACCAGGGCCGCACCGGACCCCGGTTCGCATAGGCGAGTACGGCGACCGCCGCCCACATCGCCACGGCCCATCCGGTGAAGAAGAGGGCACCCGCGGTGTCCACGGCGGACACGGGGTCACTCATCTCGTGCATTCCAGGCGTTCCGGGCTTGTGATCCATGTGATCCACAGGTGCTCCTTCAGCGACTCCGGACAGGTGTGGCACGGCTGGCGGTGCCGACCAGAACGCTAGAAATCCACGCCGTACGTTCACCACTTCGAACATGCGGGCTTTCTCGAAGTCGCTCTTGCACGGTGAAAACAGACAGAGGACCGGCTGAGCTCGCTTCGCGTGCGGGCCCGTGGGGCGGTGCGGGCAGTGGACAGCACCAACGGGGCCGAGTCCCGGGTGGTTGCTCCCGTGACGTTTCAAGACAACAAGCGTGGTTGAGCGGTGTGGGTGGTGCAGGTGCTTCCACCCGTCGACTGTCATGCCACTCGCCCATGGGGTTGGCGTTCGGTGGTGCCGGTCAGGGATGGGCAGCGGACCGGGCTGATGAGGGACAGACGCCAGGACCGTTCGTGGGTGCGTGCCTCTTTAGTAAGAGGCACGCTGAACTTTAACCCTCTGACCTGCGGTTTCACCGAACCCATGTTGTCCTGGGGAGCACATTCGGGGTCGCGGAATGTCAACCTGGCGGACACGTTTGGGGTGGAAACTCAAGCTGTGGTTGATTCTTCCGGGAGCCTCGGAGGGATGACGATGTCGCAGGTCAGCGACGTGGACCTGCCTCCGGGAGTGCGGCCGGGAAGCGGGTCGACTCGAACGGAATGTGCTGCCATCGGGACACGGAAAATCAAGCAATGCTTGACTCTCTGCGCAAACCGGCCGAAAAAATCAAGCTGTGTTTGACTTTTCGGCGGCAGGAACGGGGGGAGCCGTTCAAGGGCCCTCGCGCAGTGGGTCGTTGGCGCAAAAAACAACCACCGCTTGATATTTGGGCTAGTGTCTGGAACGCCTGAGTATCAAGGGAGGTCCTGTGACACCTGATCCGCCGGCACGACCGAGACCACGCGTCGTCGCTGACGTTCCATCGGGCGACGAGGGCTTCGAGGACCTTCTCCAGGTCCTCGGAGAACAACTGGGAGAAGCGACGCAGAGCGCCGACCCTCGTGGCCGCCGCAAGCTCAAGAACGTCACCTTCGAGTACGAGCCCGACCACACGGCCGTCCACGACATGGCCGGTGACGCCGGCTACAGCCTGGCCTCGAACTGGTTCACCCAGCTCCTGGCCCAGCTCGCCGTAGCCAACTCCATCACCAAATCCCAGCTGTGCGTCTTCCTCTACGTCGCCGGCGGCCAGCAGCACGGCACCGGCGTCACCCCGTACACACAGCAGGAGATCACCGACGGCCTCAACAAGCTCGCAGCCCAGAAGAACGGCAAACGCATCACCCGCTCCACGGTCAACCGCGCGATCAAGGCCCTGGTCGGCTACCGGTGGATCGAACAGCTCGGCAACGGCATGATCCAGTTGAACGTCCGCCTGTGGTTCCAAGGCAACAGCACCGCCCAGCACGCCGTCCTGGAACAGATCGCCGTCCAGCACGACCGCGACCCAGAAGCCTTCCCCAACGGGATCGGCCCGGATCCCCAACAGGAAGAACAGGACCTCGACCTCACCCAGCACCCGCCCTACGACATGGGGCGACGCACCGGGTGATACACATCCACCTGACGCTGCGCCGCCCGGCAGGAAGAAGGGAAACCGATGGCTGAAGTCATGTCACCGGTCGTGTCCGAACGCATCTGGGCCCTGCCCGTCTCCGGAGCCACCGTGAAGTTCCTCCAGTACCTGCTCTACCGCTCCGACTTCGGCGGGCATCTTCCCGTACGGCAGAAGGACATGGCCCGTGAGTACCGCGTCACCCCACAGGCCGTCAGCAACCTCATCGCCCCTCTGTGCGAGCTGAACATCGTCCTGCGCCCCAAGAACGAGGAAGGCAGCCGAGGCAAGGGCAACTCCTACCGCCTCCACCCCCTGGCAGCGAAGTACGCCAGCTCCCAGGACATGGAGGCCTCCTTCCGTGCCGCGATCTCGAACATCAAAGCCGGCGAGCTGCCCAACCTGAAACTTCCCGCCTACGCCGCCGTCCCGCCCACGGCGGACGGCCGTCCGAACCTCCAGGTCGCCTGAGCACAAAAAACCGGGGCCCCACCGACGTATCGGTGGGGCCCCGGTGCCTGAGCAAGAGATGGTTGCCCGCACTATACCCGGCAGGGGCTACAGCATGTCGGCGACGGGCAGCTGAGCCAGAGCCTCGACGAGCTGACGTACGGTCACCGAGCCGGTCTCCGGCAGACCGGCCTCCAGCCAGGCCTGGCGGGCGGACTCCTTGTCACCCTCGGCCGCCGCCAGCACGTTCTCCTTCGCGCTGTGCTCGTGCACGGGATCGGTGTCCTGTCCGTAGTCGGCCAGGTGGACGACGGTGCGGACCTGCAGCTTGGCGTTGGAGGCCATCTGCTCGTTGAGGCGGTACACACGCAGCCGGTGCCCCACCAGCGCCCGAGCACGCTCGATCATCGCCCGGCCCGCGTCCGTATCCCCACGGTCGGTGCGCAGACGCTCCAGCTCACCGGAGGTGTTACGGACGACCAGGAGCCCGCGGGTACTCGTCGACTCGATGCGGACGGAGAGCAGGGTTGCCGTGAACTGCTTCGCGGCGTCCAGGCGCTGGAGGTCCTGCCCCACCGTGTCGGCGAGGGTGTAGAGGTGGACGGCCCGGGCCCGGACCTGCTCGGTCCAGGCTGCCTCCTCCCCAGGCGGACAGGGGCCGACGGCACGAGCGGCGGCGAGGGTCAGTTCGAGGTCACGAGGGTTCACCGACCCATTCTCCCCGTGCGGGAAGCCAACTCCTCAGGGCCCTTGAAAACCGGGAAGCGTGGCTGAGACCGGACGGGGTTGCTGGAGACACACGCGCGCCTGACCGTTCGGCCACCTGCACCGTTGTGGCTGACTTTCGGTGGTGCAGGCTCCATCGAGGCAGAGAGTGCTGCAGGTCCGGATCGAAACGACTGCATGAGCGGACGAAGCCCCCTGGTGTCGAACAGACGACTGGCGAGATCGGCCAGGGAAGGCCCGAGCAAGACACGGACCCGCACTTATAGAGAATAGAGAGGATTGCGTTTCCGCAGGTCAGAGCATGTGCTGGAGCCTCAGAACATGACTCCCACGTCAAGTTGGGCATGCTCAACTTGCGTCCCAGGTCAAGTTGCCCCGTATTCATTGCGACTTGGATGCGCAATCTCGCGACGGGTTTCGGAGCCTTCGCGAACATGTCTCCGAAGTCATGTTCGACATGCTCAACGCGCAGATGTGTCGCCTCGTTGCTATCTATATGCGCAATCACTACTGTGCTCCGCGTCTAGGTTTCGATCTTGAGGAGTACGCAGCGACATGCCCGCACAACCTCAAGGGAGCCCCCGCCGGGTTCCCGGTTCGTCCCCGCCTCGTGCACCGAGCGCCAGCAGTCCGTACGCGGGCACGCTCGGTCCCAGGAAGAACCTCGTCGAGTTGCCCGTCGGCCACACGGCAGAGGTCAGACCCCTGGTCACCGCCGGCGACTTCGTCGGCAAGTACTTCGCCCAGGACAGCCTGGAGTTCCTGCGCTGGGCTGCCAGATACTTCCGCACCGACAACGTGACCCTGTGCGTGCTGCTCTACATGATGGGAAGCCAGGAAGTAGGAGGAGCCGTCGAGCTCAGGCAGACCGAGATCGCCGCCGAGCTGGACATGAACCCTGCCCAGGTGTCACGGGCACAGGCCAAGCTGAAGAGGCTGGGGCTCGCCTACTCGCCGAAGAAGGGGTCGATCCAGCTGCAGCCCGCGGTAACCCTTCGCGGCGGCTACCGACTGATCGAGAAGCCTGTTCGCGGGTCGGCGGCCAAGAGCGTCAAGGTCCAGGTGGAACAGCTGAGCCTGCTCAACGAGCTCGTGCTCGACCCCGGCGTTCCGGAAGAGTTCAGGAACATGGCCCTTCCAGGTGCGAAACTACCCAGACCGTCATCGAGGACGCGCAAGCGTACGGAGAAGAAGCCGGAGGAGCGAGGATGAGGACTGCAGCGTCTGCGAACCCGGAGCCGCCGGAGCTGACATACGGCACCTTCAACGGCTTCGCCTACATGCCCGCGATGCCGGGGATCGCCTACCGAGTGCTTTTCCGGCTCCTGGGGACCCAGGAGCCGGGAGGGCGCTGCCTGGTCACCGAAGAGGAGCTGGCCGAAGCCCTGGACGTACACCGCTCCATGGTGGGGCGGGGCCTGCAGGCCCTGATCCTCGCCAAGCTGGTGTTCCGCCAGGCCAAGGGCATCTATCTCCTCAACCCGATGATCAGTGGCGCGCGCAGCGTCACCGAGCACCTGGAGGCCATCGGCACGCTCGACCCCGCGGACCGTCTCGACGTCGACGACTACCAGGAGCGATACGAGGCCTCCGTCGCCCAGGCCGAGCAGGAGAAGAAGGAGAAGCGTCTGGGCCGCAGGAGTTCCCCCGGCCGCCCGAAGCCGACGAAGACGGTCCCCGAGGAAACCGCGGAGGTACTGAGCCTCTCGACGGCCCGCGACCGCTCACGGCGGAGGCCACCCCGCCCGTGACACGACCGGCACAACAGTGAGGCCCCCGCCGAAGCGGGGGCCTCACTGTGTCTAGGTTTCGGAAGACAGCTTACCTTCTCGCTCACACTGGCACCACGGAAGACCTTGGCGAGGGCATCGTGTTTGTACTCGGAGGTTGCTCGTCTTCGGTGATTCACATTCTGTGAATCACTTCCGAGCAGGCAGACTGTTTCTCATGGCAGGTCGCGTCCGGAAGTCCCCTCCCCCAACAAAGCCGCTGGTCAAGGCTGCTGCTCGAGTCGGGAAGATAGATGCCGTGGCAGTCGTCGGTGACCTTCGTCGGCTCCATGAGGAGGCCGAGGACCCGAGCGTCGAACGCATGGCGGTCGATGACGAGGTCTTCGGCGCGCTTCTGTACGCCGAAAAGCACGCCGCTGCCCTCCGCAGGCTTCCGTCCGAGAAGCAGAAGGCAGCTGCTCTCAAGCGTGTCCAGCTCTGGGAGTACCTGCGTGAGCGCGCTGAGATCCATCAGGCTCGAGCCGTCGCCGACGCGCGTGCCGCTGGAGCCGAATGGATCGAACTGGCACCTGCGCTCGCAGTGAAGGCTGCCAGCGCGGCCTACAACAAGGCCAAGCGACTTCAGGCCGCGGTGCTGGCGGACGACACGGCGCATCCAGAGCCCGTCCGCCGCACCCCTGAGGCGGTCGTCGCAGTCGAACGGCGTCTTGCCCGCCGCCGCGAAGCCGAGCAACGAGCTCAGGAAGCCGCCCGCCACCGGCACCGTCTCCTGGTGCCGGTGGCACAGCGGCTCCTGGACCACAGAGACGGTCTCGTCCTGGACGAGGACGCCGAGTACTGGCTGAACGAAGTCGCGGAAGTCCTCCCCCACTGCGGTACGCCCACTCAGATGGTCGGTCTCGACCGCTACTTGAATGCCGCGGTCCGTGCTCTGAGCAAGCTGGAACAACGCACCGCCTGCCCAGTGACAACCGATGACGAGGCGCGTTCGGCGTTGTCCGCAGCGGTCGAGTGCCTGGCCCGGTAACCACAGCGGCTACGCACCCCTCACGCTCGGCCAGTGGACACGTTTCACGGCGGCCGCCGGCCGGCCGGTCCCGCAGGCGCCGGCGGGCCACCCGGTCATCGGGCTCATCTGGGAGGCGGCGACGGCCTACTGCCACTGGCTCGGGGAACGGCTCGGCCTCGATGTGCGGCTGCCCACGGAGGACGAGTGGGAGCGCGCCGCACGCGGTGACGACGACCGGGAGTTCCCGTGGGGCGAGGAGTACCGCACCGGCCTGGCCAACCTGGTGGACCTCGGTATCGGCACCACGACCCCGGTCGGCTCGTTCCCCGAGGGAGCCGGCCCCTTCGGGGTGCTGGACATGGCGGGCAACGCCGACGAGTGGACCTCCACCCTCTACGCCCCCTACCCGGGCGCGCCCGCCGCGGTACCGGCCACCGAGGACTGGGCCTTCGACCGGCACATCACCCGGGGCGGCTCGTTCCGCCACGACCGGGACCTGGCCCGCTGCGCCCGCCGGCACGGCGCCTACGAGCCGGACCTCGAAGCGATCGGCGTGGGCTTCCGCCTGGCGGCACCGGCCGTGTAGAGCCGGGCATCGTGCCGGCGCCGCATGACGGACGATCCCCACCGGGTCCGCGGACCCTCGGCCGTACCGGCCTGTGCGCATTCCGAGGGACACCGACACGTGATCCTGGCCGGGAAGAGGCCACGGAGGATGTACGGCGGGGCAGGCGGGTGATTACGCCGTAATCACCCGCGCCAGGGGAGCGGTGTCAGCATCTGGAGAGGGCGAGTGGCAAGTGCCTGGCGCCGTATCAGGCACCGTTCGCCCTGTTGGGATCGTGACTGGGTGGCACCGTGTCGGCCAGTGAGCGCGCGATTTGATCGTGACCGCGCTTCCGACGCCGCGCCGGACTGCGCAACCTCGAATCCGGCGTCGCCGTCGGCCACAACCGGCGGATTTGGTCGGCCTGAGCGTTCGTGATCCTGCTGTGCCCGCTCGGGCAGTCCTGGCGGGATCCGGTTCCGGTGCGCTCAGCTGCGCACAGGCAGCTGTCGAGCAAAGCGGCGGACGGCGTCGGTGAAGGCATCCGGATCGTCGAAGTTCGCGAGATGTCCTGCCCGCGGGATCAGTTCGACGCGGGCGTTCGGATGCGCGCGGGCGAAGTCCATCTCGCCGGACCGGAAGAGAGTGTCCTTCTCGCCGTTCAGGATGAGTACGGGAGCGGCCACATGGCGCATCGCTTCCGCGTCGAAGCGGCCCAGCACCTCGCCCCAGGCGGCCGGCAGGGTGTGGAAGGCATAGCCGGAGCGGATGGTCGCCTCCACCACCTCGGGCGGATAGAGCCGGCGCAGCAACCGGTCGTTCCACCGGGTCAGCCGGTCCGCCGGTATACGAGGGACGAGCCCGGCGACCCACCGATACGGCGTTGCCCACGGGCCACGGGTCGAGGCGCTGGCCCCGGCAAGGACCAGCCCTCGCAGTCGCCCGGGGTGGTGCCGCGCGAACTCCAGCGAGGCGTATCCGCCGAGCGAGTGCCCGACGACCAGAGCCGGCCCGCGGTCGAGCGAGTCCACCGCGGAGGCGATGATCTCCGTCGCCGCGTTCAGGCTCCAGGGTTGAGCCGAGCGGGCGCCGTGGCCTGGTAGGTCAACGGCGGCTACCGGGAAGTCCTCTTGGAGTGCGGCCAGCTGTGGACTCCACTGTCCCGCGCTGAACCGCGTTCCGTGTACGAGGATGATGGGCGGTGCACCCGCTGCCGTCATGAGTCCCCCAGATCAGCACTCTCCTCGGACCGACTCTACCGGCGAGCCGTCCCGGCGCTGAGACGCGGAGATGCCGACCGGCGGGGCTGCTCACTCCTGGAAGAGATCCGCGTGTCCCGGCAGGCCGGTGGACGACCGCGCATCCGGCCCGGCCACGTCGGCGGCGATGAGGCGTACTCGCCCCTCGGTTGTCGGCGCGTACCTGCCGCTGTCGGTGATTACGCCGTAATCACCGGTGGGTCCGTGCCTGGTTGGCGTGCTGGGTGATTACGCCGTAATCACCCAGGCGGCCATGGGCACACATCAACTTGGTCTAACTAACGTGTCGATGTGTTAATCGATCATGAACGTTAGTATGGTGTCTCGCATGAGTTCGCCAGCCACCTCCAGCGACCGCGAGAAGGTCGTCTCCAAACTGCCGGGATGGCTCCGGCAGAACCTCAAAGTCAGAGCCGCTCAGCGCGGCATCGAGATCCAGGCCGCCGTGGAAGAAGGCATCAGCGCCTGGTGTGATCTGGCCTCCGCCACCGCGGCGGTCGACACAGCCGGCGCCGACTCCTTCGCCACCTTCCTGCCCCCCGGCCAGTGGGAAGGGTTCCGGCGGATCGCCGCCGATCGACGCGTCTCACTCATCCAGGGCCTCGCCCAGTCCGTCCAGTTGTGGCTCGAGACCCACCCGGCCCCGGACATCGAGCGGCCCTCCATCACGCGTCGGATCGTCGTCTGCAACCAGAAAGGCGGAGTCGGCAAGACCGCGATCACCGCAGGTCTGGGCGAGGCCTTGGCAGAGGACCCCGACACCCTGCAGCCCGTCCGCGTCGCCAAAGCCCTCACCAAAGCACTGCGCGCCAGCGAAGTTCACCCCGACGAAGCCGAGCCGGACGACGATCCACTCGACATCGAGAACCTCCCCGGCCCCGGAATGCGCGTGCTCCTCGTCGACTTCGACCCGCAGTGCCACCTCACCAACCAGCTCGGTGCCGCACCCCTGCCCATGAACGGCGACAGCCTCACCAACCACATGGCAGGTGACCCCAAGGGCGACCTGGGCGACCTCATCGTCTCCATCGACGACGACACCTTCAACGGCCGACTCCACCTGCTGCCCGCCTGCAATGACGCGTTCCTGCTCGACGTGCGCCTCTCCGCCGTGCGCGCCCGGGAAGCCGCACTCGAGCGAGCCCTCGCCCCGCTCGAAGCTGATTACGACGTAATCATCGTCGACTGCCCGCCCAGCCTCGGGCTGAGCATGGACGCCGCCGCCTACTACGGCCGCCGTCGCGACGGAGAAACGCCCGGACAGTCCGGCGCCCTGATCGTCGTCCAGGCAGAAGACAGCTCGGCCGACGCGTACGAACTGCTCACCACGCAGATCGACGACCTCCGCGGTGACCTTCAGGTCGACATCGACTACCTCGGCATCGTCGTCAATCTGTACGACTCCCGTCGCGGTTACATTGCCACCTCGTCCCTCCAGGGATGGGTGGACATAAAGGATCCACGGGTCGTCGGCCTCATCGGAGACCTCAAGGAACAGAAAGAAGCCGTCCGGGTGAAGGAACCCCTGTTGTCCTACGCACCCAAATCACAGCAGGCAGTCGGCATGCGTGCGCTCGCCAGGGAGGTCTTGTGAGCAAGGCCGATCAACTCGGTGCCGGCCGATTCGGTGGGGGAGTACGTCCCGTCAGCGCACGCCGCCAGGCTGTCGCTGCCGCGACCGGCGTGCCCACCGAAGGCGTCGCCCCACCGGCGGAACTCCCTGTCGAACGCATCAGCCCCAATCCGGACAACCCCCGCTCCACCCTCGGAGACCTCACCGACCTTGCCGGCAGCCTGAGGACCCACGGCCAGAAACAGGCGATCACGGTCATGAACCGCGACGCCTACGTCAAAGCCAACCCGGACCGTGAAGTCGACCTCGAACCGGACACCACCCACGTCGTCATCGACGGCAGCAGCCGCCTCGCCGCCGCACGCGAAGCCGGCCTCACCACCGTCAAGGTGATGGTCAGCGACGACCAGGGCACCACCTCGGAGGAACTCCTCGAGTCCGCCCTCGTCGCCAACATCCACCGGCAGGACCTCGAAGAACTCGACGAAGCCCGCGCTCTCCAACGGCTCCTGGCCATCCACGGAAGCCAGAGAGCCCTCGCCAAGCGCCTCCACCGCTCCCAGGGCTGGGTGTCACAGCGTCTCGCCCTGCTCAACCTCGTCCCCGAGCTGCAGGCACGCATCGGCGAGGAACCCATCGATCTGCTGCGAGCTGTCGGCAACAAACCGGCAGACCAACAGAAGGCGGCTCTGCAGGAGCTGAAGGCCGAAAGAGCACGAAAGGAAGAGGAGGTACGCACCTTCGCGGAGCACAGGACGCAGTCGGTACCCGGCACGCCCGCAAGCTCGGAAGGCAGCCCCTCCGGTGATTACGGCGTAATCACCGACACCGTGGGCGGCGGAGAACCACACGACCACAAAGCAGCCGAACCGTCCCCGGCACCGGAGGAACCCGTCACCACAGGGAAACCCGCGGCCTCCGTACCGACGGCCATGGAGCACGAATCGCCCGCCAGGGAAACGGAGAAGGACACACCATCCGTTCCCGTGCAGGCCGCTGCTCCCGCGACGGCGACCGGTGCGGGAGAACAGCCGAAGCGGTTCCCCTACCAGGACGGCGTGTACGCGGCGCAGCACCTGATCCACAAGATGCCGCCCGAGGAGTTCGACAAGATGCTGGACCTCCTCATCAAGCACAGAGAGAGCCACACCGTCCACACCGGCTGAACCCTGTCCCGGCCCATGGCCGACCTGACCGAGCAGCCACCGCAACCCGGGGCCGGCCCCTCCTTCGAGGGACCGGCCCCAGCCGTTCTCCACCCGCGGCGGAAGGGGGAGCCACGCGGCTATTCCTCCGTGAGGACATCGGGGCCGGGCCGGTAGCCGCATCCGAAGAACGCGAACTCCTTGGGAGCGACGCGGACTTCGGTGCGGTCCCAGTAGTAGACACCGTTCTGCTCACCTTCGTAGGCGAAGGTCTCGCCCGCCGCGATGGTGAAGAACTGGTCCTCGCCCGTCTCGCCGAAGAACCCCCACTCCGGTACCCACTCGGGGGCGAGTTGCATCTCGGGCACCTTCCCGTCGGCGAACCAGCGCTGCTGGAGCTGGACGCGTACGTCGTACGAAGAGGTGTTGCGGACCTTCACCGAGTACGTGGCCGAGGTGGGGTCGTCATCGGCGTCCGGCCGCTCGATCGTGGCCGTCGCCTTCAGGGTGGAGACGGCCGGGCAGTCCTCGTCCTGTTCGGTCGCCACCGGCTCGCTGTACACGTCGTCGGTCACTGCGGCGATCTGGTCCGGGCAGTAGAAGGTGACCGCCTCCACGATGAAGGCGGCCTGGTCGATCGGGTCGGCGAACGGCAGCCCTACGGTGTCGGGGACGTCGTTCATGCCGGTCCCGGCGATGAACGCGTCGCAGACAGCTCCCGCGTCCCTGATCACGGCCTTGCGGAAATCCGAGATGTTGTATCCGCCGTCGGAGGACGACATGGCTTCGTACTCCGTGGCGCCGGGCCACGCGGTGAACTGGCCGACGTCGCCGACGAACGCCACGTCGCGTGCGGCTGCGGAGCTGAACTCCGGGACGGGTACGTAAGGCGGTCCGGAGGTGGGGTCCTCCGTGCTCTCCTCGGCTCGGGGCCCGGCGGACGTGCCGTCCCCTGTGTCGAACGCGTGCGCCGTCCCGGTCGCAGACGAGGCGCTCTTCGCGCCGGCCTCGGCACCGTTTGAGCCGCAACCGCTGATGATCACGGTGGCGGCGGCGCACAGCAACGCGGTGGCAGCGCGGTGGGCGATGCAGTGCTTCACGTGCGGGTTTTCCTCCCCTGTTGAACCTCGCTGACTGTATGCGGTCCAACCGCTTCGCCGCCCCTCCTGTGCTGCTCCAAGACCAGTGATGAAGTGGAACGGGTTCGTCTGACGTCGCGTCCCGTGAGCAGAGCCGGTCACTGTTGTCGGCGGACCCGTTGTCAGTGGCCTGCGGCATGATGCGGGAAAGGTGACGGCCCGTCCGACAGAGGCTCCGAGGCCGTCGGCGACTGAGGGAGGGGTGCCGTGCGCAGGCCGGTCACGGGTGAGGTGCACGTCCACTACGGGCAGATCTACGTCGAAAGTGATCCGGACAACGCGACCCCGGCCCTCACCGAGGCGTTCGCAGGCCAGAGCGGAGGACTGTGCGGGGCGGCGGTCCCAGGCGCGCTCTGGCTGCACACCGGACTGCACACGGGCAACGTCGGTTTCACCGTGGAGGTCCACGACGAGGCCCCTCCACTGGACCCGGTCTGGGAGGACGTGGTGGAGGTGTCCTTCCGCCCGCTGTCGGAACGCACCAGCTTGGTGCAGTGGGCGGGCGAAGCCGCGTGGGATCTGGATCTCGCCCGGACCGACTACCGGGTGCGGTACTGCGCCCGGGGGATGGACGAGGGCCGGGAGCTTGACACCAGGGGGGACGGGGAGCCGCAGACGGACAGCTACCTCCTGCAGTTCTGGCCCGCGCCACCTTCCCCGGACCGCGTCATCCGCCAGACCTCACGGAACGCTGCGTACTGGCACCGTTGCGCGCGCGATCTTCCGCCGCCGCCCACACCCGAGGAGAGCGCCGAGACCGAACGCCTGGCCCGCCAAGTGGAGGAACGGGCCGAAGAGGAGCGGCGACTGCACCACGAGAAGTGGGTGTGGGGCGGACGGCTGCCGAGCGAAGGGCTGCGCGGTGTCCGCAGGAGCAACGTCCTCGGCCTGCTCCGCTTCGACAGCGACCTGGTGCACGCCCTCGACGCCGCGGGTCCCGACGTCCAGCGTGCGGTGGCGTTGCTGGCCGCCCGGCGGGCCTGCGAGGCAGCGGGCCTGACCGACGTGCCGTGGGTCGCCGAGGCGCTCACCGCATTGACGCAGAGACGTCCGCTGCCGTCGCCGTTCGACGACGGGGACCTGCTGTGGGAGACCCTGCGCTCCGACCCGCGCGTACCGGACCGGTCGGTGCTCGAGGCGATACCTCCGGAGCGCCCGCCGTACCGGCCGCCGACCCCTCCGGTGGAGGTGACAGCCGGGTGGACATGGGTCCCGGCCGCGGAGTCGGGCGATGACATACCAAGGCGGCCGGGCCTCGGCCGGGCACTGGGCAAGCTCATACCGGCGGCACCCGCCGACCGGAGCGCGACACCGGCCGCGGGCGTAAGGCACAGCACCGCCGTGGTGGTGCACCCCGCCGTCGCCCCGCGCAGCCCTCACCGGATCTCACAGCCGCACTTCGCCCTTCCCGCCGTACTCGCCGCCGCTGACCCCGCCCCGCTCAAGGCGGCACTGGACGCGGTGTGCCACGCGGTGCACACGTACGGCGAGCACTACCCGGAGCTGCTGGAGGAGATCAGGTCGGCGTGCGCCGGGAAGGCGGGGGAGTAGGCAGACCTCCCCGCGGTCGCTGCGGTGCCCAGGGAGACGTGATCAACGGGTGGTCCAGGTGAGGCCCGGGGAGCGGGGGAGCGGGGGAGTGCCGGCGGTGAGCGGAGCCGGAGCGGTACGGGCCCTGTCGGGCGCCCGGCCCCTCGCACCGGGGACGGCGGGCACCGTGCATGGGAGACTCGGCGGTCGACTCACCGAGCCAGAAGGGTCATGCGCCGTGTCGGACGCCGCACCACCGCCGGTCCACCTCGACAAGGTGCTGGAAGGACTCGCGGAGAACCCCGCGTTGCCGCCCGAGTTCATCCGCCGCCTCTTCGCCCACCACAAGAGCCATCGCAGCGTCGCCGGGCGCCCGGATCTGACCGACGGCATGATCGCCGAGATCATCGCCCTGGACGAGCACTGGCTCACGCACTCGCTCGCGCTCAACCGCAGCCTTCCGCACGCCTTCCGGATGACGCTCGCCGAGCACCCGGATCCGGCGATACGGGAGGCCGTGGTGGTCGGCGCGGACGGCGGCGCACCGCGCGAGTTGTTCGAGCGGCTGCTCGGCGACAGCGAGCCGCGGGTGCGGGAGTGGCTGGCGCAGAGCGATCGGATGCCGGAGGACCTGCGCGCCCGGCTGGCGGCCGACCCGGATCCGGAGGTACGGGCGACGCTCGCCCGGTGGTGGACGCAGGCGCCGGAAGCGGTGCGCCGGACTCTGCTGACGGATCCCGAGGACATGGTGCGGGCACGAGCCTGCGCGACCTACTACGCGCGGCTTCCCCATCCCGTACCGCCCGCCGACCTGCTCCCGGCTCTGTTGGCCGACCCGGTCACGCGCGCCGGGGCGGTACGCCACTGCACCCTCGACACCGACACGGCCCGCCGACTGGCCGACGACCCGACCCCCGAGGTGCGGGAGGAACTCGCCGGGCACCCCGACCTCCCACCGCTGCTGCGTGACGTCCTTGCCGAAGACCTCAACCCGCAGGTCGGACTCCGCGTCTTCGCACGCCGGGACACCCCTGAGCCGACCCGCGCCGCGATTCACGCACGGCTCCTGTCCGACGTGCCCCCACGGGACTGGCTCACCGATCTCCACACCGACCTGGACGACGACGCGCTCGAACAGCAGATCATGAGCGAGACGGCGCAGCTGCAGCTACGGACACTGCGCCTGCCGTGGGTGACCGCAGATCCCCTGCCGCACGTGGACCCGCCCTATGCCTGTTTCCGTGCCTCGGCCGCGATGTCCGACGACCTCCCCGCGCCGGTCGTGGCCCGGCTGCTCGACGACGAGGAGAGCAGCGTCCGTACGGCCATGGCCCTGCACGCCGGGGACCGGATCGACGCGGCCACCGCCGAACGCATCGACCGCACCTACCGCCCGGTGAAGAAGACCCGGTGGCGTCCGGCCGACGACCTCCCCCTCCCGACGGACGTCCTCCGGCGTCTGGCCACCGACCCCGACCCGAGGATGCGACAACTGGCCCCACGCGATCCCGACCTGCCGGTGGAACTCGTCCGCCGCCTGGCCGCCGATCCCGATCCCACCGTGCGCCACACGATCGCGACCCATCCCCGGCTTCCGGTCCGTGAGCTGACGCGGTTGCTGGCCGACCCGTCGGAACGGGTCGCGACCGCCGCAGCCGGCAACCCCGACCTGCCGCCCGAACACATGCGGCAGCTCCTCACCCTGGCAGGACTGTGAGACCGAGCTGAACCGGGTCGTCTGCCTTACGCGCGCCAGTGACCTGGTGTGGGTGCCGGCCTTCGAGCCGCACTCGCTGTCACGCGCCCGGCCGATCACCGTCCGTGGGCTCGGAGGCGGGCCCGCCCCGGTGGGAGGGACCGTCCGTGGTCAGGTGCGGCGGGCGGCCCAGACGGTGCGCTCGGTGCGTACCGTCAGGTCGTCGCGGCGCAGGATGCCGTGCGGGCTGCCGGCGTCGAGGAGCCGGTCGAGCGCGGTGAGGTCCTCGGGGGAGAGCCTGTCCGCGGTCGCGCTGCGGATGCGCTGCAGGACGCCGGTGGCGTAGCGGCCGATCGCTTCGTTGCGCGAGCCTTCGAGGTTCACGGCGATGGTGCGTTCGCCCTCGACGGTGAATCCGGCGGCGGTCAGCATCGGGCCCCAGTCGGTGCCGCGGTGGGGCAGGTGTTCGGCTTGGCGGCGGTCGGCCGCGGCGTGGACGCGTTCTTCCAGACCGGGCCGGTCCTCGGGGGCGTTCTCGGGCAGGAAGCGGGGGTGGCCGGTCAGTTCGACGACGGCGAGCATGCCGCCGGGTGCGAGCGTGTCGTGGACGTTGCGCAGGGCGCGGTCGGGACGGGCCATGTGGTGCATCGAGGCCGACGCCCAGACCAGGTCCGGTGAGCCGAGGTCGGGCCAGGCCGCTTCGTCGAGGTCGGCCCGCACCGTGCGCACGCGCTCCTGAACGCCGCGGGTGCACGCCTTGGTGCGCAGACGTCGCAGGTGTTCGGCGGAGGCGTCGACGGCGGTGACGTGCGCGTCGGGGAAGCGGTCGAGGAGGGCGAAGGTGCCCGCGCCCGTGCCGCAGCCCAGGTCCACGATGTGGTGGGGGGCGGTCCGCAGCGGCAGCCATGCGGTGATGGAGGCGGTGTACTCGGCGAGGACCTCGGCGTCCAGGTCGAGGATCTCCGCCTGGCCGTCCCTCGCGTGTTCGTGGTGGTGACCGTGGGGAGCGCCGTGGTGGGGGGCGTGGGTGGGTGCGTGGTTCATGCTCTTCACGCTAGGACGGGTATGCGTCTGCGGCATGAAGTATCCCGGTTTGCGCAAGACGATGGCCGAGGGGGTTGCCCGACGCGCAAGAGGTCACCTCCGGGGAGGGGGAGGCCGTCGCACGGCTTCACTGCCGCTCGGGAGCGCCCTGGGTGTCGTCGCTGTCGCTCTGGTGGCCGCGGCGGGCGTCGCGGTCGAAGATGCCCAGGATCTCGCAGGGTCCGCCGTCGGCGCCGATCGCGTGCGGCATCATCGTGGGGAACTCGGCGGCCTGATGGGTCTCGAGGCGGAAGCGGCGGTGGCCGAGCATGAGGATCGCCGTGCCGGACAGGACGACCAGCCATTCGCGCCCCGGATGGGCGCGCATGCGCGCCGGGTTCTCGGGGGGCGGTTCGGTCATGCGCTGGCGCACCACGCTCATCCCGGGGTCGGCCTTGACGGTCCAGCGCATCCGGCCGTGGGCGCCGTCGATCGTCGGGCTGGTGACGACGTCGTCGGCGGCGGTCTCCACCAGTTGGTCGAGCGTGGTGTCCAGGGCGCGGGCGAGGGTGACCAGCTGATCCAGTGCGAGGCGGCGTCGGCCGTTCTCGATACGGCTCAGTGAGGACTGGCTGAGGTGGGCGCGGGAGGCCAGTTCCTCCAGGGACCAGCCCTGCGCCACCCGCAGGGCGCGGATGCGTTTGCGTACGAGGCTGTCCAGATCCCCATCTTCTTGCGTCATGAGCAACATCGTATGCCTTCGAGGCAAGGTCGGCTTAGCGTCGTGTGCGGATGGTCCGTGGCGTTCGGGTCGGCGCCTCCGCCGCGGTCCTCGCCGCAGCCAGAGGCGGAACTCCCGCCCTCCGGCATCCGGCGCGGCACCGGCCGTCGTACGCCCCTGACGCGTGCGGCGGCCCGGGGTCCGCCCGCCCCCTTCACCCAGCGACCGGTCCTGCCCCGGCGCCGGCCCGGTATGCCCTTCTGAGAGGAACCAATGAGTACGAACCAGCCCGTACCGGCCGCGCAGGCCAGTGGCCGGGGTGCCCCCGACGCGCGTCAGTTGCGCATGATCCTGATCACCGTCTCCATCGCCCTGATGGCGGTCATCGCCTCGGTGACCGGGCTGAACGTCGCGCAGACCCACATGGCCGTGGAATTCGGCGCCTCCCAGAGCACGGTCCTGTGGATCATCAACATCTACACCCTCGCCCTGGCCGCGCTGCTGCTGCCGCTCGGTGCCCTGGGCGACCGCCTGGGCCGCAAGCCCGTGCTCCTCGCGGGCCTGGGGGTCTTCGGCATCGCCACCGTGGTCGCCGGCCTGGCCCCGACCGCCGAAGTGATGCTCGCCGCCCGCGTGGCCGGAGGCATCGGCGCCGCCATGATCATGCCGATCACGCTCTCCGTCATCACCTCCACCTTCCCCGAGGAGCGGCGCGGCAAGGCGATCGGTGTGTGGACCGGGGTCGCCGGGGGCGGCGGGATCCTGGGCATGTTCCTCTCCGCGCTCCTCGTCGACGTCGCCGACTGGCGCTGGCTGTTCGTCCTGCCGGCGGTCCTGGTCCTCGTGGCCCTGGCCATGACCTCGACGTCGGTTCCCGACTCCCGCGAGACCTCGGCCCACCGGTTCGACACCGTCGGCGCCCTGCTCTCCGTGATCGCCGTGACCGGCCTCATCTTCGTGCTGCAGGAAGGCCCCGAACGCGGCTGGACCGCGCCCGCGACGCTGACCGGCCTGACAGCCGGCCTCGTCGCCGCGGTCGGGTTCGTGGCCTGGGAGCTGCACCGCCGCGACGCCTCCCTGCTGGACGTGCGGCTGTTCCGGCAGCGCGGACTGTCGGGCGGCTCGATCACGCTGCTGGTGGTCTTCGGTGTCCAGGCGGGCATCGGAGTGGTCCTCTTCCCGTTCTTCCAGGCCGTACTCGGCTGGTCGGGACTGCTGTCCACGGTCGCGATGATGCCCATGGCCGTCGCGATGATGACGGCCTCCGGCCTGGCCCCCAGGCTGGCCGCGGGGATCGGCGCCCGCTCGACCATGGTGGTGGGCATCGCACTGGCCGGAGCCGGCATGGCGCTCATGGCGCTCCTCGTCTCCGTCGGCGGCGGATACCCGTCCGTCCTGCCCGGCCTGCTCGCCATGGGCGTCGGCATGGGCCTGTCGATGACCCCGTCCACGGAGGCCGTCACCGCCTCCCTGCCGCGCGGGAAGCAGGGTGTCGCCTCCGCCCTCAACGACGTCACCCGCGAGTTCGGCACCGCACTCGGCGTCGCCCTGCTCGGCGCGCTCGTGTCCGCCGGCTACCGCGACGCCATCGATGACAGGCTGCACGGCATCCCCCAGGGCGCCGCGGACACCGCCCGGGAAGGCGTCGCCAACGCCGTCGAGGTGGCGGGCGGCACCGGACCGCACGCACCGGACCTGCTCCACGCGGCGCGGCAGTCCTTCGTCGACGGCTGGCAGCAGGCCATGTGGGCGGGCGCCCTCCTCATGGGCGCCCTGCTCGTCCACATCGCCCTCCGCGGCCCCGGGAACACACCCTCCGCGGTCGCGGGCGGGACGGACCCGGCTGAGGCCGTCTCCGCCGGCTGACCGCACGGGAGCCGGGCCGCGGCGGGCGGACCGCTCCGCGGGCACCGCGTTCGCCTGCCGCTCACGGGGGCCGGTGAGCCGCCGAAGCCGGGCCGCCCCCGTCCGGGACCGGAAGCGTCGGTCGGCTCCCGGTGGAAGCAGGTCGCTTTCGGGCAGCATGTTCGACGAGTGTTGAATAAACGACACGTGTTGAATAAGTTGGGGGCATGAGGCACATCGAAGTGTGGGCGGACGTGGTCTGCGCCTGGGCGTACATCGGCAAGCGGCGGTTGGCGCGGGCGCTCGAGGGATGGGACGGCGAGCCCGTCGAGGTGGTGTGGCGGCCGTTCCGGATCGACCCGATGGCACCGGCGCGGGCGCAGCCGCTGGAGGAGGTGCTGCGGGACCCCGTGGTGGACGCGGCGTTGCAGGGGTGCGCGCCCGGGATGAGCGCGGCCGAGAACCGGGTCAGGGTCTCGGAGATCGCGGCCGCCGAGGGGCTGGGCTCCCGTTGGGGAGCGGCGTGGCGGGCCTCGAGCCATGACGCGCACCGGCTCGTCGCCCTGGCGTACGAGCAGGGCGGGGCCGCCCTCCAGGACACCGTGCTGGAGGGTGTGTTGCGGGCCCACTTCGTGGAGCGGCGGGACATCAGCCGGACGGAGACGCTCCAGGAGGTCGCCTCCGCCGCCGGGTTCTCCGAGGGCGCCCGGCTGCTGGGCGGGGGCGGGGCCGAGGAGTACGTACGGGAGGCCCTGCTGCGGGGCAAGGCGATCGGGGTGACGACCTCGCCGACCCTGGTGATCGGCGGGGAGGCGCTGGCCGGGGCGCACGCGCCCGAGGTGATCGCGCGGTTCGTGGCGCGGGCCGTGGCCGAGCCGCGGCGCGAGCTGCCGGCCGAGGTCGAGCGGCTGCGGCTGGCCGAGGCGCTGCTCGACAAGGGCGATCCGCTGGGCTGTCTGACGCTGCTGGGCCCGCTGCTGGCGGAGCACCCCGAGGAGCGGAGCGTACGGATGCTGGCCGCGCGTGCCCACTACCACTCGGCGCAGCTGTCGCGGGCGCGGAGCGGGCTGGAGAGGCTGGTGGCGGAGAACCCGGACGACGCGTACGCCCGGCTGCTGCTGGGCCGGACCCTGGAGCGGCGGGGGGAGGGGGAGGAGGCGGCGTCGCATCTGCGGATCGCCGCCGCGATGAACCCCGAGTACGGGAAGGCCGGGTGAGCGGCGCACGTCTGCGGCGTCGTGTGTGAGTGCGGGAAAGGGCCCGGGCCGCTTCGGGCGGTCCGGGCCCCGTGCGTGGTCAGAGGCGTTCGATGACGGTGACGTTGGCCTGGCCGCCGCCTTCGCACATGGTCTGCAGGCCGTAGCGGCCGCCGGTGCGTTCCAGGTGGTGCAGCATCGTGGTCATCAGCCGGGCGCCGGTGGCGCCGAGGGGGTGGCCGAGGGCGATCGCGCCGCCGACGGGGTTGACCCGCTCGGGCGCGATGGCGATCTCGCGCTGCCAGGCCAGGACGACGGGGGCGAAGGCCTCGTTGATCTCGACGGCGTCGATGTCGTCCTCGGTGAGGCCGGCGTCCGCGAGTGCCTTGCGGGTGGCGGGGATCGGGGCGCTGAGCATCATGATCGGGTCGTCGCCCAGGACGGTCATCCGGTGGATGCGGGCCCGGGGGGTCAGGCCGTGCTCGCGCAGCGCCTCCTCGGAGGCGATGAGCAGGGCGGCCGCGCCGTCGGAGATCTGGGAGGCGGTGGCGGCGGTGATTCGGCCGGCGGGGTCCAGGGTCTTCAGCTGCGCCATCGACTCGAGCGTGGTGTCGCGGCGGGGCCCCTCGTCGGCCGCGAGGGCGTGCTCGCCGTCGTCGTAGGGCTCGATCTCGCGCTCGAACCAGCCGGAGTCGACCGCGTGGGCGGCCCTGCGGTGACTGGTCAGGGCGAACTCCTCCATCTCCTCGCGGGAGATGTCCCAGTGGCGGGCCATCAGCTCGGCGGCGTGGAACTGGCTGACGGTCCGGTCGCCGTACCGCTTGCGCCAGCCGCGGGAGCCCGAGTACGGGTCGGGGTGGCCGAACTGGTCGCCGACGAGGGCGGCGGCGGTGAGCGGGATCTGCGACATGTTCTGCACGCCGCCGGCGACGACGAGTCCGGACAGGCCGCTCATGACCGCCTGGGCGGCGAAGTGCACGGCCTGCTGGGAGGAGCCGCACTGGCGGTCGATGGTGACGCCCGGCACGTTCTCCGGCAGCCCCGCGGCCAGCCAGCTGGTGCGGGCGATGTCCCCGGACTGCGAGCCGAGCTGGTCGAGGCAGCCGAAGACGACGTCGTCGACGGCGGCGGGGTCGACGCCCGTGCGGTCCATCAGGGCGTTCAGGACGTGGGCGCCGAGGTCCGCGGAGTGGACGCCCGAGAGTCCGCCCTTGCGGCGGCCGACCGGGGTGCGCACCGCGTCGACGATGTAGGCCTGGGATATCGCGCTCATCTCAACCGTGTTCCTTGTCAGGGGGGATGGGTGGACTGCGGGGTGTGCGCACGGCCTGGTTCGGCCGGCTCCTTCCCGACTGTACGACACGTGTCGCTTAACAGACAGGTGTTGCATTCATGTCGTGTGTTGTGGAACCGTGGTCCCATGCCGAACACCTCGAACACCCGGGGCGCCTCACGCGACCCCCGCGCCCGGCGGACCAGGGCGCTGCTGCGCTCCGCGGTCCTGGACCTCTCGATGGAGAAGGACCTGGACGGCATCACCATGAGCGACATCGCCGAGCGCGCGGAGGTGAACCGGGCCACGGTCTACCTGCACTACAAGGACCGTGAGGACCTGCTCCTCGACGCCACCGAGTCGACGATGGACGGTGTGGTCGAGGCGGCCCGCGCCTGCCGGCTGATCGCGGACACCCATGTGCTGTCCGACACCGCTCCGGTGCACCTGATCAGCCTGTTCACACAGGTCGACAAGCACCGCGCCGTCTACCGCCGGATGCTCGGCGAGGACGGCAGCCCGCGTTTCGCCGCCCGCCTCGAACGGCTCCTGGCGCAGGCCTGGTTCGAGCAGCTGCTGACCGAGACCCCGCCGGACGCGTTCGACGAGACGGCACTGCTGGTGCGCGCGCACTTCCTCAGCGGGGCCGTGCTGGCGGTCATCGGCCGGTGGGCCCGCGGCGAGTTCGACGGCGAGGGCGAGAACGGCATGGGCGTGACCGAGGTCGCCGATCTGACCTGGGCGCTGGTACGAGGCCGGGGATGACCATGACACAGACGCAGGCGGCGGCCACGGTGACCGGCCCGGCGCGGACGTCGGTGCTCGTGGTGCTCGAGAACGAGCTGGTGCGCTGCGGTGTCACCACCCTGCTGCGCACCGTCCCCTCGGTCCGGGACGTCTGGGCGTGCAGCGGTCCGGTCGCGGCCCGCGAACTGCTCGCCGAGCACCGGCCCGACATCGTGGTCTGCCACGGCAGCGGGGGACCGGCGCCGGGGCTGATCCGGGAGGCCGAGGCCGTCGAGGCACGCGTATTGCTTCTCCTGGAGGACCTGCGGCTCGAGTCCATCGACGAAGAGGTCATGCTCTCCTCCCACGGTTTCCTGATGCAGTCCGACCTGACGGCCGGCAACCTCCACGAGGCCGTCGTGCGCCTGGAGCGCGGCGAGATGCCGCTGCCCGCGGGCCTGGCACGGTCCCTGATGGTGCGGGTGCGCGGAGCCGGGCCGGTGGGAACCTCACGCAAGATCTCCCTCACCCCCCGCGAGCAGCAGGTGCTCTCGCTGCTCGCCCAGGGCATGAGCAACAAGCAGATCGCCCGACGGCTCACCATCTCCGAGCACGGGGTCAAGCGGCACGTCACCAACCTGCTCGCCAAGCTGAACTCCCCCAACCGCACACTGGCCGTGGCGCTCGCCCTCCAGGAGGGCCTGGTCTGAGCCCGCGACCGCGGGCAGCGCCAGAGCGGCCACGTGGCGGGGGCCGACGGCCAGGGGGGTGGTGCGCCAACGGGGGACGGGTGCCCCCGCGACGGACCAGCGGTGCGGGTCGGCAGGGTCGGCCCTCACCCGGCGCAACCCGCCCGCCAGGCCCGTGCCGAGTCCCTTGAGCACCGCCTCCTTGCACGTCCAGCGGGCGAGCAGGGCCGGCCGGGCCGCCGGACCGGCCAGCCGCGACCAGCGGGCGAGGTCCGCCGGGTCGAGGACCCGGGCGGCCAGCTCCCGCTCCCCGCGCACCGGGCGGACACGCTCGACGTCCAGGCCCAGCGGGCCCCCGGCCGAACAGCCCGCCAGGACGGCGCCCCCGGTGTGGGACAGGCTCAGCCGCAGCCAGGGAGCGGCGGGTACCACCGGCCGGCCGACGGCGTCCCGCGCCACGTGCAGCCGGCGCGGTGCCACGTCCAGGACCCGGGCCACGCCGAGGCGCAGCAGGGCGTGGGCGGTGACGTACGGGGAGCGCGCCTCGCGCGGCATCCCGGCGTACCGGTCGCGCTCGGCGGGGGTGAGCAGGTCCAGCAGGGCCTCCTCCTGCGCCGCGGGGCGGTCGGTGCGGGCCGACCAGACACGGACGCCGAGGGCCGGGGTGCCGTCAGATCGGGCCAAGGCGCACCGCCCCGTCCAGCCGGATGACCTCGCCGTTGAGCATCGGGTTGTCGATGATGTGCGCGACCAGTGAGGCGAACTCCTCGGACCGGCCCAGCCGGACGGGGTGCGGGGTCTGCGCGGCGAGCGAGGCGCGGGCCTCGTCGGCGAGCCCCGCGACCATCGGCGTGTCGAACAGCCCCGGAGCCACGGTCACCACGCGGATGCCGTGCCGGGCCAGGTCCCGGGCCAGCGGCAGGGTCATGCCGGCCACCGCCGCCTTCGAGGCGGTGTAGGCGACCTGGCCCTCCTGGCCTTCGTACGCGGCGATCGAGGAGGTGCACACCACCACTCCGCGGTCGCCGTCCACCGCCTCGTTGTCCGCCATCACCCGGGCCGCCTGGCGGACCACGTCGAAGGTGCCCAGGAGGTTCACCCGGACCACCTCCGCGAAGGTCTCCAGCGGCAGCGGGCCGCGCCTGCCCAGGGTGCGGCCGGGCACCGCGACCCCCGCGCAGCTCACCACGGCGCCGAGCCGGCCCAGCGAGGCCGCGGTGTCGACGGCGCGGGCCACGTCCTCGGTGCGGGTGATGTCGCCGGGGACGAACACAGCCCGGTCGCCGAGGTCGGCGGTGATCTTCTCGGCGCGTTCACGGGCGCGGCCCGTGAAGACCACCCGGCAGCCCTCGGCGGCCAGCCGCCGGACGGCCGCCCGCCCCAGCCCCGAGGTGCCTCCGGTGACCAGCGCGATGCTGTCGTGCATGTTCATGGTGGTACCTCCCCTCAGCACCCGTGCCAGACGGGCGGGCGGCGCTCGGCGAAGGCGGTCATGCCCTCCCGCGCGTCCCGGCTCGCCAGCAGTCGGGCGCTCAACTCGGCGTTGACCCGCCACAGTTCGTCCTCGGACGTCCCCCCGGACGCGGCCCGCACCAGGCGCTTGGCCGCCTGGAGGGAGAGCGGCGCGTGCGCGGCGACGCGCTCCGCCAGCTCCAGGGCCGCGCGCAGGGCGTGGCCGGGCGGGGCGAGACGGTTGACCAGGTGCCACTGACGGGCGGTGGCCGCGGAAACCGGCTCGCCGGTGAGCGCGGCCTCCATGGCGGCGCGTACGGGCACCAGCCGGGGCAGCCGGATCAGTCCGCCGGCCCCGGCCAACAGGCCCCGGGTCACCTCGGGCAGTCCGAACCGGGCGTCCTCGGCGGCGACCACCAGGTCACAGGCGAGGGCGATCTCCAGGCCGCCGCCCAGCGCGGCGCCCTCGACGGCGGCGATCAGCGGGGTGCGCACCGGGTGGTGGACGATGCCGGCGAAGCCCCACTCCTCGTGGTCCGGGTCGTGTACGACGCCGCCGGCGGCCAGCGCCTTCAGGTCGGCGCCGGCGCAGAAGACCGGCCCGGCGCCGGTGAGCACGCCCACCCGCAGTGCCGGGTCGCGGTCCAGCTCGGTCAGGGCGGCACCGAGGGCGGCCGCGAGCGCCGAGTCGACCGCGTTGCGGACCGCGGGGCGGTCCAGGGTCAGCACGGCGACGTGGCCCCGGCGCTCGAACCGTACGAGCGGCGCGGGGGTGCCGGGCACGCCCGGGACGTCGGGCGTGCCTGGGGTGTCGGCGGTGCCAAGGGCGCCGGGGGCGTCGGGCATGCTCGGGATATCGGCGGTGCCGGGGGCGCTGGGAAAGGCGGGCGTGCCCGGAACATCGGGAGTACCCGGTACGGCGGTGGCGCCGGGGACGGCAGGCGTGCCCGGGACGGTGGGGGTGGTCATGCGGCGCCTCCGGACCAGGCATGTGCCGTGCCCGCCGGGGCGAAGCGGGGGCTGCGGCGGGCGTGGAAGGCGGCGAGGCCCTCCATGGCGTCGGCGGTGGCCGCGGCCGCGCTGAGCGTGGTGGACTCGTCCTCCAGGTGCTCGGCCAGCGAGCGTGCGAACGAGGCCCGCAGCAGCCGCTTGGTCTGCCCGTACGCCCGGGTGGGGCCGGCCGCGATCTCCTGGGCGAGCTGTACGGCCCGCTTGTGCAGCAGACCGGCCGGCACCGTCTCGGTGGACAGACCCCAGGACTGGGCGTCCTCCGCGCTGAGGACCTGGCCCAGCAGCGTGATGTGCTGGGCGCGGCGCAGTCCGACGAGCCGGGGCAGCAGATGGCTGGTCGAGGCGTCCGGGGTCAGGCCCAGGGCACCGTACGCGGAGCGGTAGGTGGTTCCCTCGGCGGTCAGCAGGACGTCGGCCAGACAGGCCAGGCCCAGGCCGGCGCCCGCCACGTGGCCCTGGGCGGCGACGACCAGCGGGGCGGGCATGGCGGCGAGCCGGGACAGGGCCGCGTGCAGATAGCTGGTGACCTCCATCAGGTGGCTGGGCAGGTCGCCCGCCTGCTCGAAGGAGGTGAGGTCGCCGCCGACGCAGAAGTGGTCGCCCGCGCCGGTCAGCAGGACGCAGCCGCTGGTGGCGGTGGGCTCCAGCAGGGTGGCGCGCAGCAACTCCTGCGCGAGCCCGAGGTCGATGGCGTTGCGCCGCTCCGGGCGCGCCAGGCGCAGGTGGGTGACGCCGTTCTCCCAGGTGACCTGGATGCGGCGGAACCGGGCCGCGGGGTCGGTGGTCATCGGGCTCCTGTCGTGGCCGGGCCGGTGTCGGCGGTGGCGCGGTAGTCGTGGAAGCCGCGCCCGCTCTTGCGCCCGTGGTGGCCGGCCGCGACGAGCTCCCCGAGCAGGGCGGGGGCCTCGAAGGCCGGGTTGCCGGTGGCGCGGTGCAGGGCGGCCGCCACGTCGTGGAACACGTCGATCCCGCTGAGGTCCACGGAGGCGAGCGGCCCCATGGGGTGGCCGAAGCCCAGCCGGCAGGCCCGGTCGAGGTCGGCGGGGCTGCAGGTGCCGTCCTCGACCATCCGGACCGCCTCCAGGATCAGCACGGTCAGCAGCCGGGTGGTGATGAAGCCGGGGGTGTCGCGCTCGACCAGCACGCTCTCCTTGCCGATCTCGGTGGCGAAGGCCCGGGCGAGGGCGAGGACGTGCTCCGAGGTGGCGGGGCCGCGGACGATCTCGCACAGCCGCATCATCGGGACCGGCGAGAAGAAGTGGGTGCCCACGACGCGTTCGGGGCGGGTGGTGGCCCGGGCGATCGCGCCGATGGGGATGCCGGAGGTGTTGCTGGCCAGCAGGGCCGCGTCCGCGCAGAGCGCGTCGAGCCGGGCGAACACCTCCTGTTTGACGGCCAGGTCCTCGGCGACCGACTCGACGACCAGGGCCGCGCCGGCGCAGTCCTCCAGGCGGGTGGTGGGCCGGACGCGGTCCAGGACCTCGGAGGGGTCGGCGGGCACCGGCAGGCCGGGGGCCGCGCCCCTGCGGGCCAGCCGGCGCAGTGAGTCCTCGATGGCGGCGCGGGCGCGGTCCAGGGACTCCCGGGTGCGGCTGTAGAGCACCACCGGGCGGCCGGCGGCGGCCGCGACCTGGGCCAGGCCGGCGCCCATGGTGCCGGCGCCGACGACCGCGATCGGGCCGGCCGGTACCTGGGGGGCCGCGACCGGATCGGCCGGCACCCGCGGGGCCGCGGCCGGGCGGGGGGCCTCGACGGTCACGGCCGCTGCCCGAAGTCGTCGGCGCCGGTCCAGCGGATCAGTGTGCCGCCGTGGCTCATGCCCGCGCCGAAGGAGACGATGACGACGTTGTCCCCGGGGGCGACGCGGCCGGTGTCCATGGCCTCGCGCAGGACCAGCGGTACGCCGGCGCCCGAGGTGTTGCCGTACTCCTGGACGTTGGTCATGGTCTTCTCGGCGGGCAGGCCCAGCTTCTCCATCAGCAGGTGGATCAGGTGGTAGTTGGCCTGGTGGAAGACGATGAGGTCGATGTCGTCCACGGTGATGCCGTTGGTCTTGGCCAGCTCCTCCACGAAGCCGGGGACCCGCTCGAGGGCGAAGTCGCGCACTCCGCGGCCATACATGTGGGCGAAGTTGTCGCCGAAGGCGGACTGCTTGGGGGTGCCGTCGTCCCAGGTGCGCTTCTCGCGCTTGACGTAGGCGGTGGTGTAGGCGGACGGGTCGCTGCGCAGCACGGCGGAGGAGACGCCCTTGCCGGCCTCGACGGGTTCGAGGAGGTAGCAGGCCGCGCCGTCGCCGAAGATGACGCCGACGGTGCGGTCCTCAGGGTCGAAGGTCTTGGTGCTGACGTCGGCGAGGACGACGGCGACCCGCCGGTAGGCGCCGGAGGCCACGTACTTGGCGCCGACGTCCAGGGCCCAGGTGCCGCCGGGGCAGCCGCCGGTGTTGACGTCGAAGCCGGGCACGTCCTGGATGCCGGCCTTGCCCATGATGGCCACGGCGGTGGCCGGGATGAGGTTGTCGGGGGTGTACGTGCCGCAGATGACCAGGTCGACGGAGTGGGGGCTGACCCCGGCGCGCTCGCACGCGTCGAGCAGGGCCTTGGCTCCCAGGTCGGAGGACCACTCCTCGGGGGCCGACCAGCGGCGGGTCCGTACGCCGATGAACTCGCTGATCCACGCGTCGGTGGTGTCCAGCCGCTGTTCGAGGTCGGCGTTGGTCACGACCCGCTCGGGCAGGTGGCCGCCGATCGCCCGGATGCCCACGCCCCGGGGCCTGTCGTATGCGATGGGTTCCATGGGGCCGAGTCTTTCCGCCGCCCCGGAGGGCGGGAAGGCTCCTTCCGACTGGCCCATCGCCACCCCCACCGGGGCCGGTGGCTGCCCTGCCCGTATGGGCAGGGCGGGTGGCGGCCACGTTCGGCGGCACCGGACGTGGGCCTCGAACGCACCGTCCTTGCTGGACTTTCGCGTCTTCTTCCGGCGAGGCGCGGCTGCCTATGGTTCCGCGGACCTGGGAGGCGCCCCCTCGGACCGGCGTCTCCTTTTCTTCCGGGAGAGAGCAGAAATGCCCATGACCGTCGCCAGTACCACGGAGAGCCCCGCCCTCTCCCGCACCGACACCGGTGGCCTGCGCGTTCCGGTGGGAATCGTCGGCACCGGCTGCCACGTGCCCTCGCGGGTGGTTCCCAACGCGGAACTCGTCGCGACGCTGGACACCACCGACGCGTGGATCAGGAGCCGCACCGGTATCGGTGAGCGGCGCTGGCTGGAGGAGGGACGGACCACCTCCGACATGTGCGTGGCCGCCGCTCGGGAGGCGCTGGAGCGCAGCGGCCGGTCGGCCGCGGACCTCGACGCGGTGATCGTCGCGACGTTCACCTACGACCAGCCGCTGCCGTCGACCGCGCTGATCGTGAAGGAGGCCCTCGGCGCGACGCGGGCGTTCCCGCTGGACCTCAGCCAGGCGGCCTGCGCGGGCGGGGTGTACGGCATGCTGACCGCGGCCCACCTGCTGCAGAACGACCGGATCCACAATGTGCTGGTGATCGGCGCGGAGTGCCTGTCGCGGGTCACCGACCCCGAGGACCGCTCGACGCGGGTGTTCTTCGGCGACGCCGCGGGCGCCGTGGTGATGAGCCGGACCGAGCCGGGCTTCGGGCTGCTGTCCTGGGACCTGGACGCCTCGCTGTCGTACGCGGTGGAGATCCCGGCGGGCGGGGCGAGCCGGCCCACGACCGAGGAGACCGTCGCGGCGCGCGGCCAGTTCCTGAAGATGGACGGGCGCACGGTGTGGACGGAGGCCACCAAGCGGCTGCCGGAGAGCATCCTGACCGCCCTGGGCCGGGCGGGCCTGCGGCCGGGCGACGTGGACCACTACATGCTGCACCAGGCGAACCTGAACATCGTCCACGAGGCGATGGACGCCCTCGGGGTGGACCGCTCGCGGGCCGGCATCAGCGTGGACCGGTACGGCAACACGGGCGCGGCCACCGTCTTCACGGTGCTGCACCAGGCCATGGAGGCGGGCCGGGTGGCCCCGGGGGAGCTGGTGGTGGTCTCGGCCATCGGAGCCGGGTTCATCTGGGGCACCCTCTGCCTGCGGGCGGGGTGAGCGCGGGTGTACGCCGTCGTGGCCGAGCGCTCCGTGCCCGGGGACCCGCTCGCGGGGCTGCGCACCGGGCCGTGGCCCGAGCCGCGGCCCCCGGAGGGCTGGGCCACGGTCGAGGTACGGGCCGCCGCCCTGAACCACCACGACCTGTGGACGCTGCGCGGGGTGGCGGTGCTGCCCGGGCAGTTGCCGGTCGTCCTCGGCAGTGACGCCGCGGGCGTCGACGAGGACGGCCGCGAGGTGATCGTCTATCCGGTGATCGGGGATGCGCTGGCCGGAGGCGGGGACGAGACCCTCGACCCGGCGGTGGAGTTCCTCTCCGTGCAGCGGCCCGGCACGCTCGCGCAACGGGTGTCGGTGCCGCGCCGCTGCCTGGTCCCCAAGCCGGCCGAGCTGAGTTTCGCCGAGGCGGCCTGTCTCCCGGGCGCCTGGCTGACGGCCTACCGGATGCTGTTCGAGAAGGCCGGGGTCGAGCCGGGCGGCGTGGTGCTGGTGCAGGGCGCGGGCGGCGGTGTCGGCACGGCCGCGGTGTCTCTGGGCAGCACCGCGGGGCTGCGGGTGTGGGCGGTGAGCCGGTCCGCGGAGAAGCGGCGCCGGCTGGCCGGGCTGGGCGCGGAGCGGGTGATGGCGCCGGGCGAGCGGCTGCCGCACAAGGTGGACGCGGTGATCGACACCGTGGGCGAGGCCACGTACGCGGCCTCGTTGAAGGCGTTGCGCGCGGGTGGGCGGCTGGTGCTCTCCGGGGCGACCACGGGGGGCCTGCCGCCCGCCGATCTGGGGCGGATCTTCGCCAACCAGCTGTCGGTGGTGGGCTCGACCATGGGGACGGCCGACCAGCTGGCGCGGCTGGCCGCGTTCTGTGTGCGCACCGGTGTACGGCCGGTGGTGGACCGGGTGCTGCCGCTGTCGCGGGTGCGGGAGGGACTGGCGGCGATGGACGCGGGCGAGCTGTTCGGCAAGGTCGTGCTGGTGCCCTGAGCCCGGTTGCCCGGTACGACGACTCCGGCCCGGCCCCTCCGTCCAGGAGGGGCCGGGCCGAAGCGTCGCCGCCGCTGACGGGGGATTCAGGCGGCGGCGGGCTCTTCCACCGGGGCGTCGGCGGCGGGCGCCGGCACGGTGCGCGGCAGGAGCAGCGCGGGCAGCAGGGTGACGGCGGTCAGGCCGAACACCCACCAGAAGGAGGTGCCGAAGGCGTCGGACACCGGGGCGCCGGAGGTCTTGCCGTCGGTCAGGCCGTTCTGCAGGACGACGGCGACCGCGGCCGTGCCCACCGAACCGCCCAGCCGCTGGAAGATGTTCATGGCGCTGGAGGCGCGGGGCATCGCGGCGGGGGCCAGTGAGCGGTAGGCGGCCGCGAGGCTGGGCAGGGTCACCACGCCGACGCCGATGCCGCGGGCCACCATGGCGGCGGCGAGCAGGCCCTGACTGGTGCCGTCGTCGACGAGGGCGAAGGGCAGGGTGCCCAGCAGGGTGATCAGGACGCCGGCGAGGGCCAGGGGGCCCGCGCCCGCCCTGTCGGTGGCCTTGCCGACCACGGCCATGGCGATGACGTAGCCGACGCCCTGCGGGGCGAGCATCAGTCCGGCCTCGAGGACGGTGGCGCCGCGGTCCAGCTGGAAGTACAGGGGGAGCAGGAACATCGCGCCGAACACACCGGCGTTCAGGGTGAACTGGGTGACGACGGCGGCGGAGAAGCCGCGGTCCGCGAACAGCCGCAGGTCGATCAGCGGGGTGCCGGGGGTGCGCAGGGCGTGCACGGCGAAGCCGGCCAGCAGGGCCGCGCCGGCCAGGGTCCAGGGCAGGCTCCCGGCGTCGGTGAAGCCGCCGCCGCCGGCCTCGGCCAGGCCGTACAGGAGCAGGGCGAGGCCGGGGGAGAGGAGCAGCAGGCCGAGGGTGTCCAGCCGGCGGTCGGTCCGCGGGCGGTCGGCGGGGAGCTTGATCCAGGCGAGCACGATGGCGGCCAGGCCGATCGGGATGTTGATGAAGAAGATCCAGCGCCAGTTCAGCTCGTCGACGAAGTACCCCCCGACGACCGGGCCGATGATCGGGGCGAGCATGGCGGGCACGGACACCACGGCCATCACCCTGCCGAGCCGGGCCGGGCCCGCGGCGCCGGCGAGCATGGCCTGCGCCATCGGCATCACCATGCCGCCGCCGAGGCCCTGGACCACGCGGAAGACCACCAGGCTCTCCACGGACCAGGCGAGGCCGGAGAGGACCGACCCGGCGAGGAAGAGGACCTGGGCGGCCAGCCACATCCGCTTGGCGCCGAAGCGCTCCATGGCCCAGCCGGCGAGCGGGACGACGAGGGAGAGGGCCAGCAGGTAGCCGGTGACGCTCCACTGGACCGCGTCGAGCGGGGCGTCCAGCTCGCGGGTGAGGGTCTCGACGGCGACGTTGACGATCGTGCCGTCGAGCAGGGTGGTCACGGCGCCCAGGACCAGGACGCCGCACAGCCACCACAACGAGCCGTCGATGCGGGCGTCCTGCTCCGCGACGGTGGGCGCGGGCGTGGGTCGGTTCATGGCAGGGGTCCCCTCCGGAAACACGGCGGGGCAGAAACTTGGACTACCCCGTCTAGATTTGAATAGTAGACTAGGCCGTCCAGAAATCAAGTCGTGGACGCCCCAGGAGGAACAGCAGTGGTGAACACCCGGGAGACGGCCCGGCCCCGCCCGCGCCGCACGCACGGCGGACGGGACCGCAGGGCGCAGATCCTCCAGGCGGCGGCCGAGGTGTTCGTCCGCGACGGCTTCGCGCGGGCGAGCATCGACACCATCGCCGCCGAGGCGAAGGTGGCCAAGCAGACCCTCTACAACCACTTCGGTGACCGTGACTCCCTCGTGGCCGAAGTGGTGTCGGCGGCGATGGACCCGCTGGCCGGCCAGTTCGACACACTGGTGCGCGAGACCATCGCCGCCCACGACGGCACCGACCTGCCGGCGCAGTTCCGGGACTTCGGCCGGCGCTGGGTGCGGCTGATGCTGGGCGACACCGCCGCGCTGCGCCGGCGGATCCTGGCGGAGGCCCCGTTGGAGGAGTCCCTGCGCCGGGTCCTGCACGGCCTCGACCGGGACGCGGGCATCCGTGCCGTGGCCGAGCAGCTCGCGCTGCTCGGCCGGGCCGGCCACCTGGACGTCGACGACACCGAGGCGGCGGCCCGGCAGCTGCGGGCCCTGCTGATCGGTGAGGCCCAGCTGGAGTCGACGCTCGGTCAGGTCCCGCTGGACGAGGCCGGCATCGACACGGTGGTGGAGCGGGGCATCGGCATGTTCATGCGGGCGTACGGTCCGCGCTGACGGCGTCCGGTGACCCCTCGGCTCCCTCGGCGACCGCCGGGGCGGCGGAGCGGGGACGCAGCCGCCGCATCAGCGGGACCTCGATCCAGCGGTACGCCGCCCAGGCCACCAGCACGCACAGCGCGAGGCAGCCCAGCCCCACCGGGCCCACCAGCCAGGACGGCAGGGCCGCCTCCTCGTCGGGCAGCACCCCCGTGGCGGCCAGCGCCGGGCGCAGCGCGCCCGAGACGACCGCGAGGAGCAGCAGCTGGAAGACGTACAGGCAGTACGAGATCTCGCCGAGGAACCGCATCACCCGCCCGCGCAGCGGTGACCAGGTGCCGCGCACGTCCGCCGTCGCCAGGGCGGCGATCAGCAGGACGAAGGGCAGGAAGGTGCCCGCCTGGTGCTGCAGGCGCGGCGGCAGCTCCTGGTTGACCAGCCAGCCGGCCAGACAGATCAGCAGGGCGAACGGCACACCGGGACCACGCCACTGGCCGCGCCGCACCAGCAGGGCGGCGCACACGCCGGCGGCGAACTCCAGTGCGCGGAAGGCCGGCAGGACGTAGGTGAACCAGTACGGGAAGGGACCGCCGACCGGGCCGGTGGAGATGATCTCCTCGGCCGGGTAGGGCAGGTCCACCAGCTCGCCCAGGGTGTACGGCAGTACGAAGGCCCCCGCCACGGCCGCCGCCACGGTGGCGTACAGCGCGCTCGCGGGCAGCCGCCGCAGGGCTATGAAGAGCAGCGGCAGGATCGCGTAGAAGAACGCCTCGCAGCTCAGCGACCAGGTCACCGGATTGAGGCCGAAGTACAGGGACTGGTCGGGGGTCCAGGACTGCAGCAGTGTCAGGTGCAGCACCACGTTGGTGCCCGACGGGGTCTGTCCCATACCGGCGAACATGACGAAGGCCAGCACGGTCGAGACGAAGTAGACCGGGTAGATCTTCGCGAACCGCCGCCGCCAGAACCGGCCCACGGTGTCGGTCTCCGGACAGTACGTCCAGGCCAGGACGAAGCCGCTGAGGATGAAGAAGCAGCTCACCCCGATGGTGCCGGTGCCGAAGAACCAGTGCAGCACCGTGTCGGCGGGGCCGGTGTCGTCCGACCCCACTCTGCTGCCCAGTCTCAGCGCGGCCAGGTGCTCACCGAACACCAGCAGCGCCGCCCACCAGCGCAGGCCCGTCAGCGACTCCAGCCGGGAGCCGCGGCCGGCCAGCAGGTTCAGTTCGCCGGCACCGGGACGCTCCTGGCGGGCGAGCTTCGCGAAGGCGCCGGCGGCACGGCGGGGACGGCCGGCGCGTGCCGGGGACGCGGGGCTGAGGGGACTCATCTGACCTCCGAGGGGGAACACCGGGCCCGCTCCGGGACCGGCGGGGCTGGACAGGGGTCGGGGCCGGGGGCGGCTCAGTGGGATCCGGTGCCGGCCGGCTCGGGCACCGGCAGGGCGGGCGCGGCCACCCCGGCGTCGGTGAACGCCTTCTGGAAGGCGCCGACGGCCTGGGCGACGAACTCGGACCTGTGCTCCCGCACCCACGCGGCGGAGGTCTCGAAGCCCTCCAGCGAGCCGTCGAACCGCGGTACGACGAAACGCGCCAGGCGCTCGAAGGAGGCCCGGGTGTTCTCCCGGGACGCCCAGTCGGCGCCGGCGACCAGCAGGGTGCCGAAGCCTCCGCTGCTCTCGTACAGCTCCTCGACGCCCGCGGCGACCTCGTCCGGCGAGCCGACGATCGCGGCACCGTTCTCCACCAGGTACTCGATCTCCCGGCCCGGTTCGATGCCGAGCGCGTCGACCGGCAGACCGACGATGTCGCCCCAGTAGCCGCGCAGCCAGGCCGCGGCGCCCTCGCGCAGCTCCTCCAGGGCCCGCTCGCGGGACTCGCCGACGTACACGTTGACCACCAGGCGCCAGTCGGCGCGGTCGACGGTGCGGCCCGCGGCCGCGGCGGCCTCCTCGGCGTACCGCCACTGGCGGCGCAGGTCGGGGGCGGTGCCGCCGGGGCGCGGCGAGGCGAAGGACAGCGGGCTCAGACCGTGCCGGCCGGCCAGCTGCATGCTGTGCGGGGAGGCGGCGCTGGAGATGGCCACCTCGATGCCGCCGGGGCGGTAGGGGCGGTGCTGCAGGCGCGCGTCGCGCAGCGTGAACCAGTCGGTGGCGCGGTTGACCGGGCCCTCACCGGCGAGGAGTTCGAGGACGGCCTCCAGCGACTCGCCGGTCATCCGGCGCTGCTCGGAGGGGTGGACGCCCAGCATGTGGGCGTCGCCGGGCGCCGAGCCCGCACCGACGCCGAGCATCACGCGGCCGCGGGTCTGGTGGTCGAGCTGGACGATCCGCGAGGCCACGTGGAAGGGGTGGTGGTAGGGCAGGCTGGTGACGCCGGTGCCCAGGCGGATGCGGCGGGTGCGCTCGGCGGCCGCCGCGAGGAACACCTCGGGCGAGGAGACGGTGCCCCAGCCGCCGGAGTGGTGCTCGCCCACCCACGCCTCCGCCAGGTCGAGTTCGTCCAGCCACCGCACGAGGTCCAGATCGCGCCAGAACTGGAGGGTGGGGCTCTCGCCGTGCGGGTGCAGGGGCGAGAGGAACGCGCCGAAGCCGATCTGCGGCCGGGTCATACGGAGGTCTCCTCGGGAGTCGGGGCGGAAGGGGCGGCCGCGCGGGCCGGGGCGCCGGCGGGGTCGCCCACCAGGCGCTGCCAGATACGGGCGCCGCGCTCGGCCAGGGTCGGATGGCCGGCGAAGACCAGCGCGAGGGCGGCCCGGGCCGCCTCGGGGGTGTCGACCCGGCTGCTGCGCTCCGTACCGCCGTCGGAGGTCTCGATCAGCACGTCGTTGACGAGCGTGGCCTTGCCGGTGCCGGTCACCCGGGAGCACATCAGCGTGCGGGGGATGGGCGAGCCGGTGCCGGGGGTCAGGTAGAGGTCGAGGATGGTGGCGAAGTGCTCGCCGCCGCGCGGCTCGAGGGTGAACCGGTGGATCGGGGACCACCGGCCGCCGGCTCCCGCGCGCTGGGCGACGTGGTCGTCGCCGTCCCGGTCGCGCAGCACCCGGAAGCGCCAGCCGTGCTCGGTGCACTCGCTGCCGTCCAGCCTCAGCGGCGTCACGGCGGTCAGCTGGGAGTACGCGACGTCGACGAGGTGTGCGACGCCCTCGATCCGGACCACCAGGATCATGTGGTCGCCGGTGTCGGTGTACGCGCGGTCCTGCGGCAGCCAGGGGCGGGAGGCGTGCGTGGTCACCTCGAAGCCGAGGTCGCCGAGAAGGGCGGCGAAGAGGTTGTTGACCTCCATGCAGGCCCCGCCGAGATGGCGGACCACGACCTTCTCGTACACGCTGGCCGCGTCGATGCCGGGGACGAGGCCGTCGGGCCCGTCGAGCAGTTCGAAGGGCACGGCCCGCACATGGGCCCGGCACAGCGCGGTCAGCACCCCGAGGGTCGGCTCGAGCGGACCGTCGTACCCGATGCGGGCGAGGTACGAACGCCGCTGCTGGTCGGTCAGGTTCACGGGCGGGCCCCGGTGCCGGCGGACACGACGGCCGGAAGGGACGGCACGCCCTCGGGGACGGCCGCGACGAACGCGGCACGCAGCTCGCTCTGGCCCAGGGCCAGCGGGGCGAAGTCCGGCAGGTGGCCGGCGCCCCCGCCCGCGTCCCCTCCGGCGGCCCGGCCCGCACGCGCCGCGAGGGCGTCGAGGTGCGCCTCCTGCATGTCCTGGAAGGCCTCGGTGAAGGGCCGGCGCAGCGCCTCGAAGCGGTGCAGGGCCGCGGTGTCGCCCGCGGTCATGGCCTCGTCGGCGGCGCTCGCCACGCAGGCCGCGTCCTGGAGGGAGAGGTTCAGCCCCTGGCCGCCGTAGACGTGCACGCCGTGGGCGCTGTCGCCGACCAGGACGACGTTGCCGTCGGTCCAGCGCTCGGGGCGCACGATGTGGTGCAGGAACTCACGGACCTGGGAGCGGTCGGTGGTGTGCTCGCGGATCCAGTCGGCGGCCTGCGGCGCGGCCCGCGCGTAGCGCTCGGCGAGTGCTTCGAGCGGACCGTCGACGGCCTCGCCGGCGGTGTCCGGGTCGGTGATCCAGGCGAACAGCAGGGTCTCGTCGGCGATCGGGGTGCCCAGCACGTAGCCGTCGGCGGTGAAGGCGGCGCGCATCACCGGCCCCCAGGACCCGGGCAGCGGCAGGCGCAGCTCGGTGTAGCCGCGCTTGAAGGCGCGGGCCGGGGCGCCGATGCCGGCCATCTCCCGGACCGCCGAGCGCTTGCCGTCGCAGCCCACGATCAGCGACGGGTACAGGGTGCGCACGCCCCGGGCGTCCTCGAGCTCGAGGCCGCGCACCCCGGGCGCGGCCCCCTCGCGCCGCACCAGGGCGCGCACCGTGGCGCCGTACACCAGCTCGGTGCCGGGGAGGGCGCGGACGGCGGCGGCGAGCACGTCGCGCAGCCGGACGATCGAGGTGGGCAGGGCGTGGGCGACGGGTGCGCCGGGCAGGTCGGCGTAGGCGTACGAGGCGACGGTGGCACCGCCCGCGGCGACCTCGCCGTGGGTGACCGGGGTGGTGTTCGCGGCCAGTTCGGGCAGCAGGCCGAGACGGTCGAGGATGCCCAGGGTGGCGGGCTGCAGGATCGGGCAGATCCCGTTGCCGGGACCGCCGGGGACGGGCTCCTCCTCGCGCTCGATCAGCAGGACCCGGCGGCCCCGCAGACCCAGCAGCAGGCCGAGCAGCAGGCCCGCGGGCCCGGCGCCCACGATGGCGACCTCGGGGTCGGCGGGACCGGCCGGCCGCGGGAGGGGGCCGTGCTCGGTGCCGGACGGTTCAGACATGGGTGCTCTCCACCTCACGGGGCCTGCTCGGCGCAGGCACGGACAGTTGATCGGCGAGCTTGGGGTAGCCGCCCGCCCAGAACAGCAGCGGCTGGGCCGGGGGGGGGCGGGGGGGGGCGGGGACCCCCCCCCCGCCGACGGGGGGGTGGGCCCCCCCGGGGGGGGGGGCCCCCCCGCCCCCCCAAAACCCCCCCC
>NZ_JBHWHX010000013.1:0-108350 GCF_042732315.1 Streptomyces sp. NPDC059787 | reverse complement strand
GCCCCGGACTGTTGATCGGCGAGCTTGGGCGCGCCGCCCGCCCCCAACAGCCGCGGCTGGGCGGGGTGACCGAGGGGGACCTCGGTCACCCGGCCCAGGAAGAGGGTGTGGTCGCCGCCCGGGTGGGCGGCCTCGACGGAGCACTCGAAGGCCGCCGGCGAACCGACCGCCAGCGCCGCGCCGTTGCGGCCGTGCCAGGAGCCGAGCCGGTGCCACGCCTCGGTGCCGCGGGGACGCTCGGAGCGGCCCATCAGGGCCGCGAGCGGGCCCTGCTCCTCGGCCAGCACGCTGACGGAGAAGTCCTCGCCGTCGCTCAGCCGCCGGTGCAGCCGCCCGGCGGTGCGTACGCTCACCAGCAGCAGCAGGGGGTCGAGGGAGACCGACACCAGGGAGTTGGCGGTCATCGCCTCGGTGGTGGGACCGGAGCCGCAGGCGACGACGGTGACGCCGGTGCAGAACCGTCCCATCGCCCGGCGAAACTCCGCCCGGTCCGGGCGTATTCGCTCGTGGTCAACGGCCGAATTCATTGCCACCCGCCTTCCTCTTAGTCATGGCTCCATCCTTCATTCGGGCGGGAAAGGCGCCAGCCCCATCCGGGTACCCGTTCGGGGTGCACCCCCGGGGCGCACCGCCCGGTGACCCACGCCCGGCCAGGCCTTTTCACCGCACGGAGGTGGGGACCCGGATCCCTTGACCCGTCCGGAAACGGCCGCCTAAGTTCCTGGCCATCCGCTGCACCGCACTCGCCGGCAGCGATCCTGCCGACCATGTGACACCGCTGGGGAACATCACACCCCCAGGTGCTCCGCGGATTCGAATTCATCGTCCAGAAAGGGCGGCCATTCCCATGTCACATTCCCTTTCCAGTGGGAGGGAGATTCGCCTCAACCGCCTCTCGCGGCACGGCGACGAGCGTTATCTGTTCATTCCGCTGGACCATTCCGTGTCGGACGGACCGGTCGTCAACGCCGACGAATTCGATCGGCTCATGGGGTCACTCGTCGCCGGCGGCGCCGACGCGGTGATCGTCCACAAGGGCAGGGCACGCGGCATCGCCCCCCGCCACCTGCGGGAGTGCGCGCTGATCGTCCACCTGAGCGCAGGCACCTCCCGCGCCGCCGACACCAACCAGAAGGTCCTGGTCGCCAGCGTGGAGGAGGCCGTACAACTCGGCGCCGACGCGGTGAGCGTCCACGTCAACGTGGGATCCGACACCGAGAGCCGGCAACTGGCCGATCTCGGCGCCGTCGCCGCGGAGTGCACGCGCTGGGAGATGCCGCTGCTCGCGATGATCTACCCGCGCGGTCCCCGGATCTCCGACCCGCACGAACCCGAACTCCTGGCCCACGTCGTGAACATCGCCGTGGACCTCGGCGCCGACCTGGTCAAGACCTCGGCCGCCGAGCCCATGAGCGCGATGGCGGACGTGGTGGCCAGCTGCCCGGTGCCGGTGCTGGTCGCGGGCGGCCAGCCCAGCGGCCGGAGCCTGGCCCAGTACGCGCAGTCGGCCGTCGACGCCGGGTGCGCGGGACTGGCCGTGGGCCGGCGGGTGTTCACCGACCCCGAGCCCGAGACCCTGGTCCGCGAGCTCGCCGCGATCGTGCACGCGCCGCGGCAGCAGCCGGTCGACCTCTCCGTGGACGTGCCCGAGCTGTACGGCGCCGCCGTCACGCTCTGACCGGCGCGGCCCCGCCCCCGTCGAGGGCCCGCGTCCGCGTCCTCCTCCACCTCTTCCGATAGGGATTCCTGTGAAGTTCGCCTGGATCGACGTCCGTTCCGCCTCGCCCGAGCACCGTGAGGCCATCGTCGACGCTGCCATCCACGCCCGCGTCGACGGCATCGTCTCGGACGACCCCGCCCTCCTCACCACGCTGCCCACCACCGTGAAGCGCATCCTCGCCGACAGCCGGGTCGAGAGCGACGACTTCATCGTCCTCCACGACGTCGCCGACCGGAACGCCCTGACCGGCCTCAGCACCCGCCACCAGGGCGGGGACAAGAACATCGCCGGACGGGTCAACGTCACCGACGACCCGACGCTGACGCTGGCCTGCGAGACCGCGATCGAACTCCCCTACACCCTGGTGGAGTTCAAGGACCCGACGAAGATCCCGCTCGAGATCGTCATCGCGGCCGCCGACCGCTCGCCCGGCCAGCTCGTCTGCAGGGCCGCGGACCTCGAAGAGGCCAAGGTCATCATCGACGTGCTCGAGAAGGGCTCCGAGGGCGTCCTCATCGCCCCCGCCACCGCCAACGACGTCTTCGCACTCGTCGAGGCCCTGCGCGTGAAGACCCCCGACCTCGACCTCACCACGCTGACGGTCGACCGCATCGAGCACCTGGGCCTGGGCGACCGCGTCTGCATCGACACCACCTCGCACTTCGACCAGGACGAGGGCATGCTCATCGGCTCCTACGCACACGGGTTCATCCTGTGCGTCAGCGAGACCCACCCGCTGCCCTACATGCCCACCCGGCCCTTCCGCATCAACGCCGGCGCCCTGCACTCCTACGCCTTCGGACAGGACAACCGCACCAACTACCTCAGCGAGCTGAAGGCCGGCCACCCGGTCCTCGCCGTGGGCGCCGACGGCCGCACCCGCCGCATCACCGTCGGCCGCATCAAGCTCGAGTCGCGCCCGCTGCTGAGCATCCACGCCACGTCCCCCGAGGGCGTCGAGGTCAACCTCATCGTCCAGGACGACTGGCACGTCCGCGTCCTCGGCCCCGGCGCCAAGGTCCTCAACGTCACCGAGCTGAAGAAGGGCGACCAGGTCCTCGGCCACATCGCGACCGACAAGCGTCACGTCGGCTGGCCCGTCGGAGAGTTCTGCGTCGAGAAGTAGGCCGGGGCCCGGACGGCCCGGGCCCGGGAAGCAGGCCGGTCCGGCGGGTGCGTCCCCGCCCCCCGCGGGGTCGCACCCGACCCGGCCGCCCGAACATTTTCGGAGAGGTCAATGGAGAACGCGCGGCTCAAGGGCTGGATCGCGGACATGCTCCGCCGGCAGCCCGCCGACACGGTCTGGGCCCGGGCCCGGACCGAGGTGACCTGGGGCACCCTGCACACCAGGGTCACCGAACTGGAGCGGCTGTTCGAGCTCCAGGGCATCCGGCCCGGTTCGACCGTGGCCGTGCAGATGGCACCCAGCTTCACCTACCTGTGGACCGTGCTGGCCCTGTGGTCCCGCGGCGCCCAGGTGATCCTGATGGACCCGCGGCTCACCCGCGCCGAGGTGGACCGGCTGCTGAACCTGTGCGAACCCAGGTTCATGATCAGCTCGGGTTCCTCCGGCGTGGTCCGGGTCGTCTTCCAGGACGAGTGCGAGGTGCAGGTCGAGGTCCGGCGCACCGGCCACACCGTCGGCAACCCCCACGTCCTGCTGCAGTTCAGCTCCGGCTCGACCGGCTACCCGAAGGTGATCGGACGGACCGCGCGGTCGCTGCTGGCCGAGCTGGACGCCTTCGCCGCCCTGCCGGAGATGCCGAAGGCCGGCGAGCGGGTGCTGCTGAGCAACTCGCTGACCCATTCCTTCGGACTGATCGGCGGCTTCCTGCACGCGCTGCGGGCGGGCGCGACACTGGTGTTCACGCCGAACGCACAGCCCCGCACACTGCTGTCGACACTGGTGGAGTCACGGGCCGACGTGCTCTTCGGCGTCCCCTTCCACTTCGAGCTGCTCACCCGCATCGCGGACTGGAGCCCGCTGCCCGGCCTGCGGCTGGCCGTGTCCGGCGGCGAGGTGATCAGCCCCGAGGTCTACGAACGCTTCCACGAGCGGTACGGGGTGCGGATCGGACAGGCGTACGGCATGACCGAGACCGGCATCGTCGCCACCGACCTGACGGGCCGCCTGGCGCCGCCCGCCGTCGGCCACCCGGTGCCCGGCACCGAGGTCCGGGTGCGCGACGGCGAGCTGCAGGTGCGCACCGACGTATCGCCCTACCTGTACGTCAACGACATCGCGAGCCGGTACGCGGACGGCTGGCTGCGCACCAACGACCTGGCGGCGCTCGACCCGGAGACGGGCGCGCTGTCGGTGCGGGGGCGCAGCGACTCGCTGGTGGTCATCGGCGGTCTGAAGGTGGACCTGCGCGAGGTGGAGCTGGCCCTGGCCGAACACCCGGCCGTGACCGAGGCGGTGGTGCTGTTCAGCGGCACGATCGAGGCCTTCGTCGGGGTCACCGGCGGGGTCACCGCCCGGGAGCTCCAGGCGTGGTGCCGCGACCGGATCAGCCACTTCAAGATCCCGCGCCGGTTCGAACTGGCTCCGGCGATCCCCCGCACCAGCAACGGCAAGCTGGTGCGCAACCGCGAACTGCTGCTGGCCCGGATGGGTCCGTCGACGAGGTCCGTCGCCGGCCCGGTCGGAGGTGCGCGGTGATCGTCCAGCCCATGCTGCGCGGCACGCTGTGCGCCAACGCCCATCCCGACGGCTGCGCCGAGCGGGTCCGGGCGCAGATCGCCGCGGTCCGCTCCCGGCCCGGTCCGACCGGCCCCGACCGGCCGCGCAACGTCCTGGTCGTCGGAGGGTCGGCGGGCCTGGGCCTGGCGACCCGGATCTCGGCGGCCTTCGGCGCCGGCGCCGCCACCCTGAACGTCTGCCAGGAGTCCCCCGGCACCGCGAAGCGGACGGGCACGGCCGGCTGGTACAACACCGCCGCCCTGGAGGCGGAGCTGGCCCGGGCCGGACTGTACGGGCGCACCGTGGTCGGCGACGCCTACAGTGACGCGGTCAAGGAGCACACGGTGCGCACCGTCCGCGACGACCTCGGCCAGGTGGACCTGGTGGTGTACAGCCTGGCCGCGCCGCGCCGCACCCACCCCGAGACCGGGCACACCCACCGTTCGGCGCTCAAGACCCTCGGCCGGCCGTTCACCGCCAAGGCGTACGACGCGGCCACCCGCGAGGTGGCGACCACCACGGTGGAGCCCGCCACCGAGCAGGAGATCGAGGACACCGTCGCGGTCATGGGCGGGGACGACTGGCGGCGCTGGATCCACGCCCTGAGCGCGGGCGGAGTGCTCGCCCCGCAGGCCGTGACGGTCGCCTTCAGCTACGTCGGCAACACGAGGCTGGCGCCGACGTACCGGGGCGGCACGCTGGGTCTGGCCAAGGAGGACCTGGAGGCCACCGGGCGGGAGCTGGACGCCGTGCTGCGCCCGCAGGGCGGCCGGGCGCTGACCGCCGTGATGCGGGCCATGGTCACCCAGGCCAGCTCGGTGATCCCGGCGCAGACCCTGTACACCGTCGTGCTGACCCGCGTGATGCTGGAGATGGGCCTCCAGGAGGGCGCGATCGAGCAGGCGCACCGGCTCCTGACCAAGCGGCTCTACTCCGGGGGCGACACCCGGCTGCTGGAGGGGTCGCCGCACCCCACGACCGACGAACTGGGCCGGCTGCGCCTGGACGACCTGGAGCTGCGGCCCGACGTGCAGGCGGAGGTGGACCGGCGGCTGGCCCTGGTCACCGGCGAGAACGTCGCCGAGCTGGGCGCGCCCTGTGTGCACCGGGCGGAGTGGCTGGCCCTGAACGGCTTCGGGCTCTCCTCGGTCGACTACACGGCCGACACCGATCCGGTGCGGGAGCTGACCGATCCCGTGCTCGTACCGGCGCGGACCACCACGCGGCCGGCCTTCTCCCCGGCTTGAGCGTCCGCCCGGTGAACGCCCCGCCTGAACGTCCACCCGGGAACGCCCGGTCTGAACGCCCGGCTTGAGTGCCCGCCCGGGCGTGCGCCCCGCTTCCCCTTCTCCCGACCCGTTTCGCCCCCGGTGCCCGGACCCCACACCGTGCGCCGGACCGATCGCACCCACCGACAAGGAGTACCGCCGTGTCCGAGATCCGTTCCTTCGTCATCGGCATCATCAGCGAGATCGCCCCGAGCGTCACCGAGGACGTCTCCGACGACCTGCCGCTCGGCCCGGGCGGCCTGGAGCTGGAGTCGCTCGCCCTGGTCGAGCTGCTGGTCCAGGTCGAGCACGAGTTCGGCGCCAAGATCGCCGACGAGGACCCCGCGGCCCAGCCGGACGCCACCCTGGGGCAGTTCGTCACGGCCGTCGAGCGTGCCCGGGACGGCGCGGCCGAAGAGGCCGCGGCGTGATCGACAGCGCCGAGATCCGCCGGCTCCTCACCCACCACAGGATCGTTCCGGAGGACTTCGAGGAGCTGGGCGAGGACACCCCCCTGACCCTCGATTCCCTGGCCCTGGTCTGGCTCCAGCACGTACTGGACGAGGAGCACGGCATCAGCATCGACCCGTACGGGCCGGACCTGGAGTTCTTCACCTCGGTCCGCGGGATCCACACGTACCTGAGCACACTCACGGAAGGAGACATCGATGCCGCTTGACGTCCGGGTCACCGGATACGAGACGTTCTCCGCCTTCGGTGCCGGTGCGGACGTCCTGCGCGAGCGGGTGTTCGCGGGCCGTCCCGCGTTCGCGCCCATCACCCGCTTCGACACCGCGCCGTTCCGCAACACCCACGGGGCCACGTACGGCGGTCCCGGACAGGCGCCCCGGCAGCTGGAGACCGTACAGGACTGCGTACGCGGTGCGCTGGCGGCCGCCAAGCTCGACCCGGCGGACCTGGACCCGGCCCGGACGGCCGTCCTCATCGGAACCCAGGGCGACTTCACCGGCCTGCACGCCTTCTGGGCCGACCGGGCCGCCGGCCGGCCGGGCGACCCGGCCGAGGCGCACCGCAGCTTCGCGGGGTCGATCCCCGAGGCGGTCGCCGCCGGCCTGGGGTTGACCGGACCGCGGGCGGCCTTCATCAACGCCTGCGTCGCCTCCGCGAGCGCCGTGATCCACGCGTGCCGGATGATCACCGCCGGGCAGGTGGACGTCGCCGTGGTCGGCGGGGTCTACCTCGTCGACGAGGAGCAGTTCGCCAAGTTCGACTCCGGGCGCACCTTCGCCCGGGACGGCCGGCTGCGGGCCTTCGCCACGGGGCGCAGCGGCATGCTGCTCGGCGACGGCGCGGCCGCCCTGGTCCTGGAGTCGCCCGAGCACGCCCTGCGCCGCGGCGCCCGGTCGCTGGCCCGCGTCCCCGGTTTCGGCGCGGCGGCCGACGCCCACCACGTGGTCCAGCCGCACCCGCGGGGCGCGGGCATGGGCCGGGCGATCACCCGGGCGCTGGCCTCGGCGGGACTGGCGGGCGAGGAGATCGGCTACGTCAACGCCCACGGCACCGGCACCCGGCTGAACGACCCGGCCGAGACGGCCGCGCTGCGGGGCGCCTTCGGCGCGCACGCGGACCGCCTGCCGGTCAGCTCCACCAAGAGCACCACGGGCCACATGCTCGAGGCCACCGGAGCGGTGGAGCTCGTCATCTGCCTGATGGCGCTGGAGGAGCAGGCCGTGCCGCCCACCTCCGGCTACGACGGCGCCGACCCGGAGTGCGATCTGGACTGCGTACCGAACGAGGCCCGGACGGCGCGGCTGGAGCGGGTGCTCTCGCTCAACGCCGGCTTCGGGGGCCTGAACACCGCCATCATCCTGGAGCAGCCGTGACCGTCACCCCCACCGGCACCACCTCCGTCCGGCAGCCGGCCGTCGTCGCGGCGGCCGTGGTGGACACCGCGACGGAGCGCGGGGAACTGCCGGGCGTGCCCGGTTTCGTGGTGTCCGCCTTCAACCCGCTGGTCCGCGAGACGGTACGGCGCTGCCTGGGCGACCCCGGGACGCCGGACGCACCGAACCCGCTGACCGGGCCGTTCCCGGACAGCACCGCGATCGTGCTGGCCACCGTGGCCGCGGACGCGACCACCTCCGACACCGCCAGCCGGAAGCTCCTCTCCGGCCGGGTGCACAACCCGCTGTTGTTCTTCCAGTCGGTGACCACCTCGATCGTCGGGCACCTGGCGATCGAGTACGGGCTGACCGGCCCCATCCACTGCGTCGCCGCGGACCACGGGGCGGACACCACGGCCCTGGACGCGGCCGCGCTGCTCCTGCTGGACGACACGATCGACCAGGTCCTCGTCATCGGCGTGGAACTGGCCGCCAACCCGCGCACCGCCGCCGCCTTCGAGCGGCTGGCCGCCCTGGGACACGACGGGCGTCCGCCGGCCGCCGACCTCGCGGTGGCCCTGCTGCTGCGGAGGCCCGGCGCGGTCGACCGGACCGAGGTGCCCGCCGAGCTCGAGGCGGCGGGCCCGGTCCGGGACGCCGCCGCGGGCCACCTGTACCGCCTGGCCGCGCTGGCCGAGCGCGCGCGGCACCCCCTGGGAGAGAAACGATGAAGCAGTCCCTGGAAGAGCTGATGGCCTTCATGCCGCCGGAGCTGGTGGCCGAGCAGCTGATCACCAAGCTGGGCATCGAGATCACCGAGTGGTCGGCCGAGCGTGTGGTCGCGACCATGCCCGTACGCGGCAACCTGCAGCCCTTCGGGCTGCTGCACGGCGGGGCGAGCGCCGCCCTGGCCGAGACCCTGGGCTCGCTGGCCGCCGGGGCCCATGTGGCGCCGGACGGGATGCTGGTGGGGCTGGAGCTGAACGTCACCCACCACCGCGCGGCCCGCGAGGGCCTGGTCACCGGCGTGTGCGAGCCGCTGCACCAGGGCACCCAGGTCGGCACGTACCAGATCACCGTGCGCGACCACCGTGACCAGCTGGTCTCCACGGCCCGGCTGACCTGCCTGCTGCGCAGGCGTCCGGGGCGCTGAACGATGGCCCCGACCCTCTCACCGGCGCCGTCCCACGGCGTCGCGGCCGGCACCGTACTGACCGGACGTCACCTGGTGACCGCCCGGGACGCCGAGGCGTTCCGCGCGCTGTGCGCGGTCGCCTCCGCGGTGCCGCTGACCGGGGCCGTGCCCGGCACGGTCGCGCCCGCCCAGCTCGCGGCCGTCGCCCTGCGCATGTGCGAGCGGCTGCTGGAGACCGGGCCCTCGCCGGGGGGCCTGGTGGCCGTCCACGGCACGCAGCGGCTGCGCGTGGAGCGCGCGGCGGCCGTCGGCGAGCCGCTGGTCTCCCGCGCGGAGGTCCGCTCGGTGCGGCCGCTGGGCGCGGGCACGGCGACGGAGGTGGCGGTGACCCTCGCCGCCGACGACGGCTCGGCCGTCGCCGAGTCCGTGTCCCTGCTGGTGCACTCGCCCGGACCCGTCGCGGGGCCGGCACCGGCCGTCACGCGCCCGGCCGCAACACCGCTTGTACCGCAGGCCTCCCCGCCGACCGCAAGGCAGGCCGTACCGCCGGCCGCAGCGTCGGTCGTACCGCCGGTCGTACCGCCAGTCGCAAGGCAGGCCGTACCGCCGGCCGCAGCGTCGGTCGTACCGCCGGTCGTACCGTCAGTCGCAAGGCAGGCCATACCGCCGGCCGCAGCATCGGTCGTACCGCCGGCCGCACCGGAGGGTGCGCGCTGCTCCTCCTACACCGTGACCCGGGAGCTGGTGCGCCGGTACGCGGAGCTCTCCGGCGACCACAACCCGATCCACCTCTCGCCCGAGGCCGCCCGCGCGGGGGGCTTCGACGACCTGATCGCGCACGGCATGCTGACCTTCGCGCTGGTGGCGCACCACCTGGCCGGGGCCGTCGGCGAAGCGGCCGGCACGGAGCTGCAGCTGCGCTTCTCCCGGCCCCTGACGGTGCCCGCGGAGGGCGCCACCCTGACCGTTCGTGACCTGCCCGCGGCCGGCGGCGCGCTCGCGGTGACCGCCGTCGACGGCGCGGGCCTGCCGGTCGCCGGCGGCCGTGCCGCGCCGTGCGCCCACCGACAGGAGCGAGGACGTGACCGTGACTGAACCGACCCCGATGGTGCAGTTGCTGACGCCCGAGGGCGAGCGCACGGCCCACCCCGGCTTCCCCCTGGACCCCACGCCCGAGGAGGTCCGGGGCCTCTACCGCGACATGGTGCTGGTGCGCCGCTTCGACGGGGAGGCCGCGGCCCTGCAGCGCCAGGGCGAACTGGGCCTGTGGACCCAGTCCCTGGGGCAGGAGGCCGCCCAGGTGGGCTCGGGGCGGGCGCTGCGCCCGGCCGACTACGCGTTCCCGACGTTCCGCGAACACGGGGTGGCCTGGTGCCGCGGGGTGGACCCGGTGAGCCTGATGGGCATGTTCCGCGGGGTCGACCACGGCGGCTGGGAACCCGACGACAAGAACTTCCACCTCTACACGATCGTCATCGGCGCGCAGACCCTGCACGCCACCGGCTACGCGATGGGCGTGGCCAGGGACGGCGGGGACGAGGCGGTCATCGCCTACTTCGGCGACGGCGCCTCCAGCCAGGGCGACGTCGGGGAGGCCTTCACCTTCGCCGCGGTGTACGACGCGCCGGTGGTGTTCTTCTGCCAGAACAACCAGTGGGCCATCTCCGAGCCCGCCGAACGCCAGTCGCGCGTCCCGCTGGCCCGGCGGGCCGACGGCTTCGGCTTCCCCGGCGTCCGGGTGGACGGCAACGACGTGCTGGCCTGTCTGGCCGTGACCCGGTGGGCGCTGGACCTCGCCCGGCGGGGCGAAGGGCCGGTGCTGGTGGAGGCGTTCACGTACCGCATGGGCGCGCACAGCACCTCCGACGACCCCGGCCGCTACCGCAGCAGGGCCGAGGAGGAACTGTGGGCGGCCCGCGACCCGATCGACCGGGTGCGCCGGTACCTGCTGCGCGAGGGCTGGGCGGACCAGGCGTTCCTCGACGCGGTCGCGGCGGAGAGCGACGAGCTGGCGCACGACGTGCGCCGGCGCGTGCGGGCGATGGCCGACCCCGACCCGGGGGCGATCTTCCGGCACGTCTACGCGGCACCGCACCCGCTCGTCGAGGAGGAGCGGACGCGGTACGAGCACTATCTCGCGGGATTCGACACGGCCGGCACCTCCGGCGCGTCCGGCACGGCTCAGGGAGGGGCGCGATGACCCGGGCCACACTCGTCCAGGCGCTCAACTCCGCGCTGCGCGCGGCGCTCGAGGAGGACTCCAGGACCCTGGTCATGGGGGAGGACGTGGGCCGGCTCGGCGGTGTCTTCCGGGTCACCGAGGGCCTGCAGAAGGACTTCGGCGAGGACCGGGTCCTCGACACCCCGCTGGCCGAGTCCGGGATCGTCGGCACCGCCATCGGCCTGGCCCTGCGCGGCCACCGTCCGGTGCTGGAGATCCAGTTCGACGGCTTCGTCTACCCGGCCTTCGACCAGATCGTCAGCCAGCTGGCCAAGATGCACGCCCGCTCGCTGGGCAAGGTCAGGCTCCCGGTGACGATCCGCATCCCGTACGCGGGCGGCATCGGCGCGGTGGAGCACCACAGCGAGTCCCCCGAGGCGCTGTTCGCGCACACCGCGGGGCTGCGCGTGGTGACCCCGTCGAACAGCGACGACGCGCACTGGATGCTGCGCCAGGCGATCGCCGCCGACGATCCGGTGATCTTCCTCGAGCCCAAGCGGCGGTACTGGGACAAGGGCGAGGTGGGGCGGGCCCCGGCCCGCTCCCTGCACGAGGCGGCGGTGGTCCGGCCAGGCCGGGACCTGACGCTGCTCGCGTACGGGCCGATGGTCAAGGTCTGCCTGGACGCCGCGGACGCGGCGCGGGCGGAGGGCCGCAGCCTGGAGGTGGTGGACCTGCGCTCGCTGTCACCCGTGGACTTCGGCACGCTCCGGCGCTCCGTGGAACGGACCCGGCGGGCGGTGGTGGTGCACGAGGCACCGGTGTTCCTCGGCATGGGCGCGGAGCTCGCGGCCCGGCTGCACGAGGAGTGCTTCTACGCCCTGGAGGCCCCGGTGCTGCGGGTCGGCGGGTTCCACGCGCCGTATCCGCCGTCCCGGGTGGAGGACGCGTACCTGCCCGACCCGGACCGGGTGCTGGAGGCCGTGGACCGGGCCCTCGCCCACTGAACCGCCGTGGCGACCCGCGCCACCGTCCGTACCGCCGCACCCCCGCGACCCGAGGAAGACCACCCATGACTGCCACGCTGACCTTCCGCATGCCCGACGTGGGCGAGGGGCTGGTCGAGGCCGAGATCCTCGCCTGGCTCGTCGCCGTGGGCGACACCGTCACCGACGGGCAGCCCGTGTGCGAGGTGGAGACCGCCAAGGCGGCGGTGGAGCTGCCCATTCCGTACGACGGCACCGTCGCCGAGATCCTCAGTCCGCCGGGCACGACGGTCGAGGTCGGCGCGCCCATCATCACCGTCCGGCCGGCGGGGACCGGCCGGAACGCGGAACCGGCCGCCGGTCCGGCGCAGTCCGGGGACCCGGGGCCCGCGCCGGACGGCGCGGTGCTGGTCGGCTACGGACCGAGGACGAACCCCGCCCCGACCCGCCGCCGCCGCAAGGCACCCACCACGGCGAGCGACCTCACCGGGACCGCGCCGACCGAGCCGCTCGCGGCACCCGTAGCGACCGCGCCGCTCGTGGCACCCGTGCCGACCGCAGCGGACGTACCGACCGCGGCGATCGCACCGACCGCGGTGGACGTACCGACCGCGGCGATCGCACCGACCGCGGTGGACGTACCGACCACGGCGATCGTGCCGACCGCAGCGGACGTACCGACCGCGGCGATCGCGCCGACCGCACCGCTCGTGGCACCCGCGGCAACCACAGCGGACGTACCGACCGCGGCGATCGCACCGACCGCGGTGGACGCAGCGACCCCGGTGGATGCACCGACCGCCGGCGTGCCGGTGCGGGCCAAGCCGCCGGTGCGCAAGCTGGCCAAGGAGCTCGGCGTGGACCTGTCCGCCGTCTCGGCGTCCGGGCCGCACGGGGTGGTCACACGCGAGGACGTGCTGGCCGCCGCCGCGTCGGGTTCCGTTTCGGCGTCCGTTCCGGGGACTGCCGCCGCGTCGGGTTCCGTTTCGGCGTCCGTTCCAGGGACTGCCGCCGCGTCGGGTCCCGTTTCGGCGTCCGTTCCGGAGACTGCCGCCGCGCCGGAGCCCGTCCCGATGCCCCCGCCCGGGGCCGCCCCCGCCCCGGCACCGCGGCCGGTGCCCGTCCGGGACGGTGCGCACGAGACACGGATCCCGGTGCGGGGGGTGCGCAGGGCCACCGCCAGGGCCATGGTCGCGTCGGCCTTCACCGCACCCCATGTCACGGAGTTCGTCGACGTGGACGTGAGCCGCACGATGAAACTGGTGCGGCGTCTGCGGAACTCCGGTGAGCTGGGCGAGGTCCCCGTCGGCCCGCTGCTGTTCGTGGCCGCGGCCTACCTGGCCGCCGTACGCCGGCATCCGGGGATCAACGCCTCCTGGGACGAGGAGAACCAGGAGATCGTCCTCAGGCACCAGGTGAACCTGGGCATCGCCGCCGCCACCGAGCGCGGCCTGATCGTGCCGAACATCAAGGACGCCGGCCGGCTCACCCTGACCGGACTCGCCGACGCCCTGGGCGCCCTGGTGCGCACGGCACGCGCGGGCCGGGCCGCCCCCGGCGACCTGACCGGCGGCACCACGACGATCACCAACATCGGCGTGTACGGGGTCGACGGCGGCACTCCGCTGCTCAACCCCGGCGAGGCGGCGATCCTGGCCGTCGGCGCGATCCGCACCCGGCCCTGGGTGCACAAGGGCAGGGTGGTGCCGCGCGAGGTCGCCACCCTGTCGCTGTCGTTCGACCACCGGCTGGTCGACGGCGAACTGGGCTCGAAGGTGCTCGCCGACACCGCCGCGGCGCTGGAGCACCCCCGACGTCTCCTGTGGTGGCGGTGACCGGCGTGGCGACGACGGTGGTGGTGTGCAACGGCCGCCTGCGGGAGCTCCTCGCCCACGGGGACCGGGAGCTGCCGGTCGTCTTCGACCTGCCGACGCGGCTGGGCCGCGACTCCGACAGTCCGCCGGCCGCGGGGCACGTCGGGCGGACGGGGGTCGCGATCGACTCGCTCGACGACATGCGGGTGCTGTTCGCCGGGCTCCCGCTGCACCGGGTGTCCCCGGCGATGGCCGGCGGAGCTCCGGCGGCCGTCATGCTGCTGCTCTACCACCTGGTGGCGGAGGAGCGGGGGGTGCCGGGACACCGGCTGTCCGGCACGGTGCTCTCCGCCTTCAAGGAGTACGCGGTGGGCCGGACGCACATCTTTCCGCCCCGTCCCACCCGGCGGCTGGCGGCCGATCTGCTGGCCTACTGCCGGGCGGAGGTGCCGCGGTGGCGGACCGTGCCCGCGGCCGCCCACACCGTCGGCACCCTGGTGCGCGGCGGGCCGACGGCGGAGGTCCGGCAGCGGGAGCGGATCGCCAAACTGCGGGCCTGGCGCTGCCAGGACCGGGTCGCGGCGGCGCTGGAGCGGCTGGGGGCCGACGCCGCGGACCGGGGCGGCAACATCCTGTACCCGATGAAGTCGGCGCTGGCCGCGGGTGCCACGGTCGGCGAGGTCTGCGACGTGCTGCGCGCCGAGTGGGGTGCCCATCCGGCGCACCCGTCCGAGGGGCACGGCTGACCGCCCCCGTCGGGGAGCCCGGAGGGGCCTCCGTACGGACCGTCCGTACGGAGGCCCCTCCGGAGGTCCGTCAGGACGGGGCCTCGTGCAGGGACCGGGAGACACGGCCCCAGGCCCACGTCGCCCAGGCCCCCGGACGGTGTTCGCCGCCGGCCGTGAAGGACATGGTCTGCGCGGCGAAGGCCATGCACAGCAGCAGCCGGGTCACGTCGCCGGGGGCGTGTCCGGCGGCGATCCGGCCGTCGCGCTGGGCGCGTTCGACCATGCCGACGACCTGCTCGACCACCTTGCCCAGCGGATGGCCGGGCGGCTGCGCCTCGGCCTCGTCGGTCAGCAGCCGGAAGGCCGCCCGCAGCCGTACGTCGTCGTGCAGGCACTGGGCCAGTCCGACGACGAAGCGGCCGAGGGCGGACAGCGGGTCGTCCTCCCGTGCCAGGGCGCTCAGCCCTTCGATCCTGGCCAGGCCGTGGTCCTTGAGGGCGTCGGCCACGGCCTCCTTGGAGTCGAACTGCCCGTAGAACGCGCCCTTGGTCATGCCGACGCGGCGGGCGATGTCCTGCACCGTGGTGTGGGCGTACCCGTGGGTGGTGAACTGCGCCGCCGCCTCGTCGAGGATGCGTTCGCGGGTGCGCCGGGACCTGTCCTGTTTCACCGTGTGGTCCCTCGCCGGTCAGACGCGGACCGGCGCCGCGGTCCGGGGCACCGCCCCGGGCAGCCGCCGCCAGCCGCGGTCCCCGGCCACGGCCCGCAGCACCGGGTCGTCGCCGACCACCACCGGGTCGCCCACGGCGCGCAGCAGTTCGAGGTCGGTCTCGTGGTCCGCGTACGCCGAGCAGTGCGCGCCCTCGACGCCCCAGGCGCCGAGGGCGGCGCGGACCGTGCGCAGTCTGCCCGGGCCGACCACCGAGCGGTCGAGGCGGCCGGTGAAGCGGCCGTCGGCGCCCACCTCCTGTTCGGTGCACAGCACGTCGGCGGCGAGGAGGCGGGCGAGCGGGTCGAGGCAGGCGTGCAGGGATCCGGAGACCAGGACGATGCGGTCGCCGCGGGCCCGGTGGCGCAGCAGTTCCAGCAGGGTGCCGGGCAGCAGGGTGTCGCCGCGGGTCATGAAGTCGGCGAACCAGGCGCGGCCGGCGGCGGCCAGCTCCTCGGGGGCCACACCCCGGAACAGCCGGTAGTAGCCGAGGTTCGCCTCCTCCCGGGGCATCGCCAGCAGTGAACGGATGGGGAGGTCGGCCTCCTCGGGGGTGCGGTCGGCGAGCCACCGGACGGTCCAGAACCGCCAGAACTCCACCATGGTCCTGGCCTGGACGAGGGTCTGGTCCACGTCGAAGAGGGCGGCGCGGGCGATCGTGGCCGCGGGGCGGCCGAAACGCCGGGGCGGCTTCGTACGGCCCGGGCCGCGCGGTGCCGTGGTGTTCCTCATCGGGCCGCCTCCGACACGGTCGTCCCGGCCTGGGCGTAGAGGGTGCCGGCGGCCTCGAAGTCGAGGGCGGCGTGACCTGCCGCGGCCCGGATGTCGCGCCACCGGCGTTGCAGCGGACAGTCGGTGGCCTGGGCGCGCAGACCGGCCGCGCGGACCAGGCGGTCGGCGGCCGTGGCGATCAGTTCGGCGGCGAAGGCGAAGTCACGGGCGTTCTCGGCGACCGCGAGGGGGGTGATCTCCCCGAGGTCGGCCCGCCGCAGGGCGTGCTGCAGCAGCAGTCCGGCCGCGTGGATCTCCGCCGACGCACGGGCGCCGGCGTCGCGCTGGGCGGGCGCGTCGGCGGCGCGGCTCCCGTCGGGGCGCACGCGGCCGGCGGTCAGCTCGCGCCAGTCGCGCAGGGCCTGCCGGGCGGCTCCGAGGGCGGGCGCGAGGAACTGGGCCCCGGCGACCATCTGGTAGGGCACGCTGTGGCACCGGTCCCGTCCGTGCTCGACGCGGCCGAGGTCGGCGAGGGTGCAGGTGCGGTGGGCGGGGACGAAGGTCCGTTCGAGGCGGACGGTGTTGCTGCCGGTGCCGCGCAGGCCGAGGGTGTGCCAGGTGTCGGAGACCTCGCACGCCTCGAGGGGGACGGCGAAGAGCCGTACGGTGCGGTCGGCGGCACCACCGGTCCGGGAGGCGAGCAGGATCCAGTGGGCGTGGTCGACGCCGCTGGCGTGGTGCCAGGTGCCTTCGAGCCACCAGCCGTCGGCGGTGTCCCCGGCCGGGCCGGCGGCCCGCGGGCGGCGTGCCTCCTCGGCGGTGCCGGCGGGCGGTACGACCGAGGCGGCGATGCGGACGTCCGGCGTGCGCTCCCACAGGTCACGGCGGCCCTGTTCGGGCAGGTGGGCGGCGAGCCGGGCGTGGGCGGCGTACAGGGCGGCGCACCAGGCGGTGGCCGCGCAGGCCTCGCCGAGCTCGGCCGCCGCCTCGGCGGCCTCGGTGAACGAACCCGCGTCACCGCCCCACGGCTTGGGCACGAAGTGCCGGGCGAACCCGGCGGTGGTGAGGGAGTCGGCGAGGCCGGGGGAGAGCTTGCGGGCGCGTTCGGTCTCGGCCGCCCGGGTGCGGGCGAGAGCGGCGGCCGGGGCGACGGTCAGGGTCATCGGGTCACTCCGCCGATGCCGGAGGTGAGGCCGATCAGGGCGCCGTGGGCGAGCAGCCGTCCGTCCTGTTCCGCGCTGACGCGGACGGCCCTCCGGCCGTGCTCGGGGGGTTCCGGCACCGGTTCGGCGACGATGACCACGGGCCGGCCGAGTTCGCCGAAGGAGGCGAAGGACAGTGCGCTGGACTCCAGGGTCCAGTGCAGCTCCCCGTTGGGTATGCCGGCCATGCGGCCGGAGGTGAGCGCGGCGGCCTGGGCGAAGGATTCGGCCAGGGCCATGCCGGGGACGTGGTCGCAGGCGTGGTCGAAGTAGACCGGGTGCGTGGTGTCCAGGCGGAGGGCCCAGGCGTCCCGCGGGGTGTGCCGCGCGGTCCCGGGATCCGCCGGGAGGGCGGCCAGCATCACGTCGCGGTCGTGCCGGCGGCCCAGGACGTGCGGGGCCGCGACCGCGTCGGCGAGAGCGGCCGGCGCGGTCCCGGGGCCGGTGGGCGGGGCCGTGACCTCGCCCTCGGGGTGGCGCATGCGGGCGTAGCGCTCGGGGGCGACGGCCTGCCAGCACAGTCCGACGCGGCCCTCGGGGCGTCCGTCGATCACGAGCCGGGCCTCGAGCGACATGCCCAGGCGGTCGGTGGCGCGGCGTTCGACGACGCACTGGACGTCGAGCAGGACGCAGTGCGGTCCCTGGCGGACGGCGGAGTCCGGGGTGGGTGGTTCCACCTCGTACTCGATGCTCGTGAGCAGGAAGGGGTGGGCCAGCGGGACGTCGTAGTAGACGTGGGAGACGTAGATGCCCGCCTGGCGGACGGTCTCGAGGAGGAGGAGCGGGTCGGCGGTGCCCGCCGGGCACATCCCGTTCTCGAAGAGCACGTGGTGCCGGGGCCACTGGGCGGCGACGGCGAACCGGTCGGGGCCGGTGCGGACGGCGTCCGTCAGGAGGACTTCGGAGACGGCCGTCTTGTGGACGAGCGTCCGCGGAACGCCGCGGTCGAACGTGAGCTCGGGATGTGTTAAACCCGTACCGCCGTCGGCCTCGAGGATGCCGGTCGAGGACGGTTCCATGATCATCACTGTCGGAGTTCCCCCGGGTAGTGGTTGGGTGGCCGTCCTGGGCGCGGGATTTTCACAACCTTTGAACAGGCGCGGCCGCCGTCTCGGCGAAAATATACCTTCCGGAAGGTATATTGCAATGAAGATCCGGCAAGTGACAGAGAGTGATGGCGGTAACGGATGAAGCAGGCGGAGGAGGCGGGCACCTGGGGGCTGAGGATCAGCAGCGCGGGTCCCCCGATCCATCAGGAACGGGCCCGGCAGACCCGGCAGTTGATCCTGAAAGCGGCGGCGGAGGAGTTCGCCACGAACGGATTCCGGTCCACCTCGCTGGTGCACGTGGCCCAGCGGGCGGGCATCACCAAGGGGGCGATCTACCACCACTTCAGCAACAAGGAGAACCTCGCCGCGTCGGTGGTCGAGGAGCACTACGCGTTGTGGCCGGCCCTGGTCGCCGAGACCCGGGACCAGGGACTGAACTCCCTGGAGACCATCGTCACCCTGCTGGAGAGGGTGGCCACGGTCTTCCGGGACGACCCGCTCGTCCAGGCGAGCGCCCGGCTGCAGATAGAGCGTTCGACCATCGGGATCCCGCTGCCCACGCCGTTCGTGGGCTGGACGGAGCTGATGACGGATCTGTTCGGCGCCGCGCACCGGGACGGCTACCTGCGCCCCGACTGCTCGCCGCAGGCGGCCGCCCGCGTCATCGTGGCGGCGTTCTTCGGGATCCAGCACATCTCCGACACGCTGAACGGGCGCCGGGACATCCTCGAACGCTGGGACGAGGTGAAGCGGCTGGTGTTCCCGGGCCTCTGCGCCCCGGGCGTCGGGATTCCCTGACGGACACCGCACGGCACGGCCGACGCCGTGCCGTGCGGTACCGCCGGGAACCCCCTCGGCGGACAGGGGCCCCGGTGTCCTTCGTCAAGCCCGGGCCGGTCGTACGGCGGCGGCTCCGGGGCCGCACCCCTGACGGACCCTGTGACGGGACCCGTCCGCCACAGGACCGGCGGAGCGGCACGGGCGTCGGCTCACTCGTCGATCGACGCACCGAAGCGCGCGTCGGTTCCGGGAGCGCCGAACGAGCCTCCGCCGTACGACCACGAACCGGCGCTCACCGTCCCGGTGGTGGAGGCGGCGAGCCACCGGACCACCCCGTCGCCGGTGTTCTCGCCGGGTGCCGCGGCCGGCAGCCTCGTCCTCGCGGACCGCGCCTACCAGGGCCCCGGCGCCACCTCCCGCACCCCCTACTACCACTACAGCGAACAACCCGAGCACTACCAGCAGTTCAGCCGTGACCACGCCCGACTGAGAGCCCCCGGCGAACGCGCCTTCGCGCAGTTGAAATCCTGGCGGCTGCTCCGACGAGCCAGATGCTCCACCCGTCGCGTCGGCACCGTCGTCCAAGCCGTTCACACACTGCTGATCTGCAACTATTCAGGATGAAAGAGGTTCACTGTCCCGAATGCCCCGTTGTCGCGCTCCCGTGTCGACGGGCCGAACGGCACGCGCCCGCCAGCCCTTTGCCGAGCCCTCCGCGGACGGCCCAGATCACACCGTGAGCCGGACCGCCTCGATCCACGACTCGTTGTCGTGGGTGCCGGCGTAGGTGAAGTCGTACCCGGTCCCGGGCTCGTCGCACGCCAGGCCGAGCCAGGCGTCGTCGTGGACGTAGGAGGTCTGGCAGACGGCGCCGGCGCCACCGTCGACGTTGATGGTGAACCCCAGCATGTGCGGGGCGTCCTTCTCGGTACTGCCGACGTAGTTGTCGATGCCGTCGACGGCGTTCGACCACGGCTCGGGGAAGTGTCCCTCGCCGTTGGTCGACGCGGGATCGTGGACGAAGGCGCCGCCGGACGTGCCCCTGGTTCCGGACACGGCGATGTTGACGGCCGTGATCGGTGCCCCCGAGCCCGCCGTGCCCGCTGTCCCGCCGTCGCACACCGCGTCGCTCCAGCCCCGGCCCGCCACATGGACCCGGTAGCAGATGTGCCGTCCGCCCGGATCCTCCGCGGCCAGTCGCTGGACGGCGGTCGCCGCGTTCCTCTCCGGTGCCTCGGCCTCCTTCACCTCGGCCGAACGGGGCGGCGCAGACTTGGACTTGGGCTCGGACTTGGGCTCGGACTTGGACTCGGGTCCGGACTCGGGCTCGGAATCGGACTCGTCCGGTGAGCCGGACGCGGACTCGGATCCGCTCGGCGACGCCGAGGGCGACGGGGACGCGGCCTGGTAGTCGACGGCCGGGATGCCGTCGGACGTACCGGGGTCGAGCGTCGTTCCACCGGCGGGAGCCGTCTCGACCGTGCGCTCGTCCTCACGGTTCAGTCCGAGTACCAGCAGCGGTACGCAGATCAGCACCGCCCCGACGATGGCGGCCGCGGCCACCATGGGCCCGCGCAGACGTCCCGGCCCCGTCCCGTCGGCGTCCGCGTCCGCCTTCCCGCCGTCACCGTTCCCGGCCGCGACCGCACCGGCCACCGCACCGGCCACCGCACCGGCCACCACCCCGGCTCCCGCTTCGCCGGGCTCCGCCGCCTGCCGCCGCTGTTCCTCCGGCTGCCGCTCTTTCTCCTGCCGTTGCTCCTCCTGCCGTTGCTCCTCCTGCCGTTCCTCCTCCTGCTCGGCTGCCGCCGGTTCCTCGGTGGTGGACCGGAAGCCCCATCGGGTGCGCCGCCCGGGAGCGGGCTCGGAGGACGACACCGTCGACACCGAGGCGTCCGGATCGGCGGCGGAGTCGGGAGCAGGGGCGGACTCCGGCGTGCGCGGTCTCAGGTCCGCGCCGGGATCCTCGCCCGGCACGGGTACGGCGACCGCGCGGCGGACGGCCAGGGAAGGCGTCGCCTCACCGGCCCGGGGTTCATGCTGACGCGGCATGAGCACTGCTCCTTGTCGAAGGTGGGGGCGGACGGTGCGATGTCGTCGGTGCTCGTCGGTGCCGCCGGCCGGTCATCCGTGCACGGCACCGGGCCGGACGGCCGTTCCGTCGGCTCACGGCTCACTCAACTAACTCTGGATGACAGCTGGTTGCGTCCAAACCCTGGCGAGATGAACGGAAGGCGACACAAGGACCCGTTCGCTCGTCGGCCGCACCACGCTGCCAAGGGGGACCCTCCGGAACGCGCCCCGGCCGACGGCGGGGGCCGCGCCCCGCGAGGCCGTCGCCGGTGGCGATCCTGCCGGCAACACGGATCCTGTGCTCCGTCACAGAGTGGATCAGCGCGAAGGCCGTGGTCGTGAGTCGAGACGGACACGTACGGCGCGCTGGAGGACCTGGCCCGCAACCAGGTCAACCTGAACAAGGCGATCACACACTGGCCGGACATGCTGAAGGTCGCCGGTTCCCTGGTCACCAACCAGGTCCGCGCCTACGACCTGCTGCGCATATTCGGCCGCGAGGGACGACCCCCCCGCTGGGTGTGGTGTTCGCGGAGTACGGGCGGATCGCCAAGACCGAGCACTTGCTGCGCGTGGTCGACCCGGTGGACGACACCTACCGCCGGCAGATGAACCGGCAGCTCACCGTGCAGGAGTCCCGCCACAAGCTGGCCCGGGACGTATGCCACGGCAAGCGCGGAACCATCCACCAGGTATACCGCGACGGAATGGAGGACCTGTTGACCGAACTACCGGGGTGCGAGCCGACGAGCCCCCGGAGATCGACGCACGGTGACGGGACCAAGCATCAGGCCAGTCAGCTTGCCTCCGAGGAGGTGCCACACCACCGTCCTGATGTGCTGTCATCACGAGCTGTTGGAGACCACAGCAACTCGTTGGGGCTCAGGTGCAAGAGAGCGTGCAGTTACGGGACGTCACGGCGCTGACGGTGCCGAGGGTCGGCCGGGTCCAGGAGACCGGCGATCCGTCGCTGCCGTACCGGCTGCTCGACCGAGACGGGATTGAGGTGGTGGCAGTCAGCGAGTTCCTCCTCGACACGCTCGCCAACGACGACAGCCCGGCCTCGCTGCGCTCGTATGCGTACGAGCTGCTGGCCTGGTTCCGGTTCCTGTGGGCCGTCGACGTCCAGTGGGACCGGGCCAGCCGGGCGGAGGCCCGAGACTTCGCACTGTGGCTGAAGATGGTCAAGAAGCCGCCGCGACCCCGGCGGCCGGACGCTCCGGCGCCCGGGTCGGTCAACCCGGTGACCGGCAAGCGGTACGCGGGCGAGAACTACGCGCCCCGCACCCGGAGGCACGCGCGGGCAGTCGTCCGCAGCTTCTACGAGTACCACCGCGACATGCACGGACGTCCCCTGCTCAACCCGTTCCCGAAGACCAAGCGCGCCGAGGACGAGCACCTCAACGCCCATCACAACCCGATGCACGTCTTCAAGCACCCTGCCCGCCGGGCCCCCTACCAACCGAAGGAACCCCGGCGAACCCCACGCGGCATCCCCGACCAGGCATTCAACGAACTGTTCGCGGCCCTGCCCTCGCACCGCGACCGCGCGCTGATCGCCTTCTACATCTCGGCCGGCCCGCGCGCCTCGGAACTCCTCGGCGTCAGCCGGGACCGGGTCAGCCCCGGTGACCAGACGATCGGTGTCATCCGCAAGGGCTCCCGGGCCCTGCAATGGATCCCCGCCTCCAGCGACGCGTTCGTCTGGCTGCGGCTCTACCAGCAGCAAATCCGCCCCCAGGCCATCGACGGGCCGGACGAGCCGCTGGGGTGGACCCTCCGGCGCCCGATCAGGCCGTTGAGCTACGACGCGGCCCGCATGGTGTTCACCCGGGCCAACGAGACCCTGGGAGCGAACTGGACCCTGCATGATCTGCGGCACAGCGCGGCCAAACGCATGGTGCGCGACCCCAAGCTCTCGCTCACCGACGTCCAATGGGTCCTTGGACATCTCCACATCAGCACCACGGAGCAGTACCTTGAACCCGCCGAGAACGAGGTCGTCGCGCACGTGTTGGCCCACCACGCCCGGCAAGCCACGGAGCCCGTCAAACCGGTGATGCCCGCCCCGGGCTACCGTTCCGAGGTTCTTCAGACGCTGCTCGGCACGGCCGCCCTCGGCGGAGGCCCGGCATGACCACCGCGACCGTAACTGCCCAGCCCTCCGCCCCCGTCCGTCACGCTCCCTTGCCTCCCGGCCAGGAGAAGCGCGAAGCGCCGGCCACCTGGTGGCAGACGGAGGAACCGCGCGAACAGGTGCTGGAGCGCACACTCGCGCTGCCATTCACCGCGGACAGCGACGCCAACCTGCGCACACGGCACCGCGGTCTGATCAAGCTGCTGGGCTGGCTGGAGGACCAGCCCGGCCGCACCTGGCAGGAGCGCTGGGTGGCCAGCGGAGCCGAGGAAGCAGGCCGGGAGTGGACGCGGCTGCCGATGCAGTGGCTCGCCGAGCACCAGCGGGCACGCAAGTACGACCGCGCCGATCTGTGGTGCTGCGGCATGATCCCGCTGCTGGGCGGACAAGTCGTACGCCCCGCCTACCGGTGGCTACTGCGACAGAGCCCTTCGCAACTGCCGGCGCACATCCGCAGCGTCACCGACCCCCGACGGTTTCGCGGTGCTCAAGGACCAGTACACGGCCACCGGTCACGCGGGATCCAACGACTGCAACAACGCGCTCAACCGCGTCACCTGGATCGTCGCCTCCAAGGGCGGCACCGTCCACGACATCACCATCGGCGACTGCGTTGAACTGCAGCACGCCATCGGCGAGCACCAGACCAACGGCTACCACGGCAAGCACCTCTTCTACGCGCTCCTCGCGGGTCTCGGCGTCTTCGGCCCCGACGCTCCTGCACGGCTGAAGACGGTGATGCTGCCCGGGCAGTTGACACCGGCAGCTTTGGTCGACCGGCAGGGCATCACCTGCACCGCGATACGCGACCTCCTGGTCGACTACCTCACCGAGCGCGCGGTGGACGTCGACTACACCACGACAAGGGACATGACCTGAGCAAGGGGGGGCGGGAGGCCACGTTCACTTGCTCCTATGTCAAGCAGCTGCTGCGAGGTGGGTCTGTGGCTCCTCGGCAGATGCGAGCTGTCGGGCTCAGTCGGAGGGCGGTGCCGGAGACCGCTGGCCGAGCCACTGATCGGCGTCCCAGGCCCGGAACCGCTCCACTTCGGTGAATCCCAGCTTTGCCGCGAGGCGCATCGAGCCGACGTTGGCGGTCTGGGTGGCGAGCACCACCGGCTCACCTGGAAGGACCTCTTCGAGCCAGTCCAGTGCCGCCGCGCACGCCTCGACGGCATACCCGAATCCCCACGCCCGTGCCAGGAACAGGTAGCCGAGGTCGACCTTCCCCGCAGCAGCCGGGCGATGGTCTTCCGTTGCTCTTCTGAGCAGGATTTGGCCGATCATCACCCCATCCAGATCAACGACGAAGCTCCCGGGCCACCGCTCGGGCGCCTCGGGCATCTCGCGCTCAAGCTCGTCACGGGGGCGGGGGCCGCCGAGATAGGTGTGTACCTCTGGCGATGCCAGCAGCTCGATGAACGCCGCACGGTCCCGGGTCTCGGGCTCACGCAGCACGAGCCTCTCGGTCCTGATCGGTGCAGGCGGCCACGCAACGGGCCCGAGATCATTCATGTCGGCCAGCCAATCAGCGGCCCCAGCAGCGATCAAGACTCGCGGAGCCTCTGACCTCTCATCCCCTGAGATGCCCAACGGGAGACGGCGGACAGCTCCTGGTGGACCGAGTTCACTTCATGACAGGGGCGACACCGCGTGCCCGGCCATGGAGGACGATGAGGATGGCGGTGGCGGCGAAAGTGGCGTCGGACCGCTACCGGGGTGTGTAGGGCGCCCCTCGCACAACCCCGTCCGGACGGCGGCTTGCACGCCGTCGTCCTGCGCGTCCGTTCCATCCGGGTCGACGTTCGTCATGACCGTCGCCTGTCTGCCGTCGGCTGTGGCGCCGCCCGCGGTCTGGTAGCCGAAGACGTCGCCGCCGTGGCCCCAGTAGAGGCCGCCGCAGGGCAGCGGCCGGCTCTCCAGGCCCAGGCCGTACCTCCGGCCGTCGTGAACCGTTCCGAGTTCGGTAGGGATTTCGGAGCGCTCCGAGTTCGGCGGAGCCGCGTCACCGGCCCGTTCGCGGCCCCGGACAGAGGCGATGGGACGCCGACACACCGCCCTCGTCGGCCCCGTGACTCCCGGTACGCCGCCGGGTAACCTCTCCGCGCACCTCCGGGACGCCTAACTCGTTTGAACAGAGGTGCAGTTCATGATCCGGAGACGTCATGCCGCTGTCGGAAGGTCAAGCCGTGTACGTGGTCGACGTGCCGCTGGGGAGCGGCGGCGAGGTCGTACGAGTGCAGGTGAACGACGTCGGGGAGGAGGTCGTGCGCGTCGGACGCGGCAGCCGTGCCGTCGCCCGGGCCGAGCAGTCCCTGGAACAGATGCTGGACGTCGTACGGCCGGTCGCGGACGCCTTCGTCGGCCGCTGCCGCGGCATGCTCCAGCCGCCGGACGAGGCGACCCTCGCATTCGGCATGTCGCTCTCCGCCGACGCGAAGGTCCTCATCGCGGGCTCCTCCGCGGAAGCCAACTTCTCCGTCAGCCTCACCTGGCACAACAGCCCCACCGGTACGGACGTGGTGCCGGAAACCGCACCCGGACCGGAGTCCACGGGCCGGGGCCCGGTGGGTGAACCCGCCTCCGGGGGCTGAATCCCGTAAGGCAGGCCGGCATCCGCCGTCGCACTGCCGGCACCCTCCCGCTCCCCCCACCGCACCGAGGAGGCCCCCGTGCACGACCAGGACGATCCCGGCCGTACCGCGGCCGGATCCGGATACGCAGGGCACGGCGGGCACGAGGACGCCGACACCGTCCTCGCCGCCGGGACGGTCCGTCTCCGGAACGGGCACGGCGATTCCGCCGGTACCGGATTCCTCGTCGGCGACGGGCTCGTCGTCACCTGCGCCCACGTGGTGTGCGACGCGCTCGGGAAACCCCGCGACACCGAGGTGCTCCCCGGGGCCCGGGTCACCGTCGACCTGCCGCTCCTCACAGGGTCGGGAACCCCGGGGCACGACGTCGAAGCGGAGGTGACGCACTGGGTGCCGATCCGGGAGGACCGCAGCGGCGACGTGGCCGTGCTGCGACTGCTCGATCCGGTGCCGGGGGCGCGGCCACTGCCGACCAGCCTGTCCCGGCGTCTGTGGGAACACGGGTCCCGCATCGTCGGTTTCACCGACAGCTCCGACCGGCCCGTGTGGCAGCGGGGCAGTCTCCTCGGCCCCGCGGGGAAGGGCTGGGTACAGCTGTCCCGGGCCGACGGACAGACGGTCCGGGTCACCGGCGGGTTCAGCGGCAGCCCGGTCTGGGACAACGCCCTCGGCGCCGTCGTCGGCATGATCGTGGCGGCGGGGCCGGCACGGGACGACCAGCAGGCGTACATGCTGCACCTCGGGGCGCTCGCCGACGAGATCCCCGCCCTCGCCCGGGCGTTCCTGGCCCCGACGCCCTTCCGTGGCCTGGAGCCCTTCCGCGAGGAGGACGCCGACGTCTTCTTCGGCCGCGAGGAGGACACGGAGTCCGTGGTCAGGGCACTGCGCGGGGACCGTGCAGCGGTGACGCTGTGCGGACCCTCGGGGTGCGGCAAGTCCTCCCTCGCCCTCGCCGGGGTGGCGCCCGTGATGCGCCGCGCCGGCCACGAGGTGGTGGTCGTCCACTGCGGCCGCACCTCCCGTCCGGTGGAAGCCCTGGCGGTCGCACTCCTCGAACTGGCCCGCCAGGAACGGTTCGGGCCACCTCGCGCCCTCGGCGTCGAGCGGGTCGCCATCTGGCTGACCGGGGCGGGCCTCGCGGACACCGTCCACCGGCTCACCGGCAGCGCCACCACCGACCTCCTCGTCGTACTGGACCAGGCCGAGGCACTGCTCGACCTGCCCGAAGGGGAACTCACGGCCCTCCTGTCGGTGCTGTTCCCCGCCCGGCGCACCGCCGGGATGCGGGTGCTGCTCACCCTGCGCGCCGACTTCGTCGACGCCGCCCTCAGCCACGAACACCTCGGCCCGGCGCTGAAACGGGGAGCCGTCCTGCCGCTGACCCCGATGACCCGGGAGCAGCTCCACGCCGTCATCACCCGCCCCGTGGACCGCGTCCCCGGTGTCTCCTACGAACCCGGGCTGGCCCACCGCATCCTCGATGACGCCGGCAGCGAGCCCGGTGCCCTCCCCCTCCTCTCCTTCGTCCTGCGGCACCTGTGGCAGGAACAGTCGGGCGGCCGCCTGAGGGTCGAGGCGTACGAGAGGGCCGGCGGCGTCTCCGGCGCACTGCGCAGACACGCGGAGGAGGTTTGGCGGAAGTACGTCCCGTCCGTGACCGGGACCGGCTCCCCGGACTCCGCGGAGACCCCTGACGACATGGAAGCCGTCACGGACGCGCGGCGGCTCCTCGCCGGACTGGTACGCGTGGTGCCGGGCAGCGGCGCCCCCGCACTGCGGCGGGTGCTGACCCGGGCGGAGGCCGGCGAGCGGCGCTGGCGCCTGGCCGTGCTGTTCGCCGGGAAGGACGAGCGCCTGCTGGTGCTCCACGGCGGGGCCGGTGTGCCGGAGAGCGTGGAACTCGCCCACGAAGCCCTCATCACGGCCTGGCCGGCTCTGGCCGAAGTGGTGCGCGAGGACCGGGACTTCCTCGCGGCACGCGCGGAATTGCAGCACGACCGGGAACGCTGGGAGAACGCGGGACGTGCCGACGAGCTCCTGCCGCGGGGCGCGCAACTCGTCTCCCTCGAGAGCCGCCTCGCCGGGCGCACCGACGAACTGACGGCGGCCGAGAACGACTTCCTCGGCCTCGCGGACAGCCAGCGACGCGCGATACAGCACGCGATACAACAGCAGCACCGTGCCCGGCAGCGGCGCATCCGGCAGGCTTGGACGGCCGGCGGCCTCGCTTTCGCGCTCATCGCCGCCCTGATCGTGTTCTTCGTCCAGGAGTCCCGGGTGAGCGAGAAGCGGGCGGCGGAGGGCCGGTCCAGGACGCTGGCCGTGCAGGCGGACGAACTGGCCGACACCAATCCCGCCCAGGCCGCCCTGGCCGCGATAGCGGGCTACGACATCTCCCCGACTCAGGAAGCCCGCAACGCGTTGCTGCGCCGGTACGCCGCGCTCAAGGAAAAGGCATGGATCCTGTCGGGCGTCGAGGGAAAGATCGACGGCGTCGCCATGAGCGCGGACGGCGCGGTGACTCTGGCGACCTCCGACACCCGGCGCGCGACGCTGTTCCTGCGTACGAAGCGGGGCGAGGTGCGTCAGGTCAACCTCCGCCTCCGTCCCAATGTCCTGGAACCTACGGTCAGTCTGGACGGGCGGCGCATCGCGTATGTGCGCGACGAGGACCGGGCTGTTGTCTGGCACGACGTCACACCCACGGCGAAGTACCCGGTGGGACCTGCGCATCTACTCAAAGGTCCACCGGTAAAGGCCAAGTCGGATGATTGGGGCAACCTGCGTAAGCTGATCGACTTCTCGCGTACTTCCCGTTACCTCGTCGAAACAGCGGCCGATTCCACGACGTTCCCCGTACGTGTCTGGGATCTGGAGACGGGGCGCCGACACGACCTGCCGAAGATCATTCCCGGGATCAAGTCCATTTGGTTCGGCCCTGACGACGCCACGTTGATGGCAATGGGGACCACCTCGTCCTACACCGAGATGATGGACGCGGTCGACATCCGGACCGGTACGAGGCGACGCCTGGTCACGGATGGCAAAGAGAGCGGTGTGTCGAGTGACGGAACCGTGGTCATCACCTGCCATGAAAGGGACAGCGAGTCCTCAGCCAACGCCCTGTACCAGACGATACGAGTGGCGGACCGGCGAGTCCTGCGCAGTTACCGAGCCGATTACACCTCGTGCGGACCTACGATCCTTGACGCCAAGGGCGACCGGTTTGCCCTGACCGGTCTCAGAGACACCTGGGAAATCGTCAACGCCAACGGCGACGATCGACCACGAAAATTCATACCTCCTTCTGGCGTATCCAGCTTCGACATCACTCCGGAACTACCCTTGCTCGGCTCCGAACGGGAGCCTGTCCTGGCCTTCAAGGACGACAGTTCAATCTCCGGACGAACTCTGGTGAGCGCCGAGGGAGAAACCGCATACGGCGTGCCGAGACTGCTCGGGGACGGACGCACGGTGCTCGTCCGCCTCGGAGAGAAGGGCGACGCCCTCCGCGTCATGGAAACCGAGGGCGACAAACGCAACCTGGCCGAAGTGTCCGTCAAGGCCAAGACACCGCCGGCCGAGGAACAGGTCATCGCGATCAACAGGGCCGAGACGCTGATGGCGGACGTGTCGGACAAGAATCGGGTGACGATCCGCCGACTGCCGTCCCTGCGCCGCGTATCGGAGTTCAGGACAGCCGTCGTACCACCCGTCGTCGACTGGGACCCCCACGACCTCTTCACCGAGCCCGGTGACGAAGGCGAACTGGAACCCGTCGACCTCGTCTTCCTGCCCGGTGACCGGCTCGTGACGGTCGTCGGGTCCCGCGTCGAACAGTGGGACGCCCGTGAGGGACGTCGCCTCTCCTCGATCGATCTGAAGGACCTCCGGCTCACTTCAGGGAGCCGGCCGAACTACTACGTGACTGCCCACCGCGACCCGGACCTCCTGGCGGTCAGCGTGGACGGCGAACCGGACCTGCACGCCGTCGACCTGCGCACAGAACGGGAGAGGAAAGACCTCCACATCCGATTCGCCGACGACTTCCTCACCGCGTACTTCCTCAAGGACACGCGCTATATGGCCGTACTGACCTCGGGACGCATCCTGGAGCTGTGGTCCGTCGAACCGGGACAACGACCACGTCGGGTGGCAGCCTTCCCCAAGCCGCTGCGGCCTGGCGAGTGGGCAACGGGCAACCCCAGTGGCGCACACTACTTTCTGGCCGCTGACAGTTCTGTGACCTTCCTGAAAGCAGACGATCCGTCGTATCGGGAGACCTACGAGTTCGCCGAGAACCAGCGCGTCATCTCCGCCACCAGGGACGGCACAGCCGTGTTCGGCTCTCCCGCCCCGGAGTCCTCACTCGACGCGCTCGGGAAGTCTCCCCTCTCGCTGACCCGGCTGGACCCCACCCTGTGGAAACGGCACCTGTGCAAGGTGATCGGCCGTGGCCTCACCGACGACGAACGCCGCGGCCTGCCCGGCCGGCTGCCGGACAAGGTCTGCCCCGATCCCGCGCAGGACTGAGGCCGGAACCCGCCCCTGTGCCGGAGCGCGGGGCAAGCTCCGCGACTCCGGCCGTCACCGGTCCTCTGCTCGACCGAGGACGTCCGGCGCGCGGGATGCCCCGGTACCGGCACTCACCTCTCCGGCTTCTCGTCCGGCGGTCCCCCGGGCGGCGGCCACGCGGTCGAGGGCGGCTCGGAAGACGGGTACGTTCTCGGCGCTCATCCGGTAGGCGACGGCCTTCTGCCACGAGGGGTTCTCCGGGTCGTACAGCACGGTGATGGGCGCCCGGGTGCCCTCCGGCCACCAGCCTTCGCGCACCCCGCGCGGGATGGCGCGGGACAGGGCGACGGTGGGCCCGTTGAGCTTGCCGAGCTGTTCGCGCAGCAGGACGGCGCTGGCGATGCCGTGGCGGTCGATGACGAGTTGGGCGAACCGGCGGGCGCCGGCGGGCAGCGAGCGGAGGTAGCGTTCGGCCCGGTCGACGGTCCACTCGGTGTCCGCGGTGACCGTCAGTTCGTGGCGGTGCTCGGCGACGAGGTCGAGCAGTTTCCGCTCGAACTCCTCCGAGGCGCCTTCGATGGTGATCTTCATCAAGCCTTCCGACAGATGCTTACCCGGTTCTCCGGGGTCTGCATGGGAGTATGACCCGCCGATCCCCTCTCCGTACAGAACCCGGAGGAACGGGCCGGAATTCTGCATTCGTTCGGGCAGTGTGGCGGCAGGACGTGGATAGCCTCCTATAATTTCCCTTATACAAGGTTATTCTGAGGGAGGGGCACATGGCCGACTCCGTCGCCGTGGAAGTGGTCGACGCCGAGCTGGTCGACGAGGACGAGAACCGGGCGCTCCCCGCCCTCGCGGACACGCCGGCACACCGCCCCCTCGTCGGCCGGCACACGCTGCTCCGGCCGGACGCCCCGATCCCGACGACGGCCGACCGGCCGACGTACACCGAAGCCGACTTCCGGATCTCACAGGAGACGGCCGACCTGATCGACGGGGCGCCGCCCGCCAACACCTCCCGCACCTACGGCTCGGCCCTCGGGCAGTTCCACACCTGGTGCGCCGAGAACGGCCGGGTGCCGATGCCGTGCACCACGGCGACGTTCGTGGAGTACGTCGGACACCTGGTGCAACGGGACCTGGCGCCCTCGTCCGTCCAGGTCCACATGTCGGCGATCCGCTCCGCCCACCCCGACGGACAGCAGCCCGGAACGAAGGAGGCCCGGCAGGTCCTCCGCAGACACGCCCGGGACCGGGCCCGGCGCCGCGCGCCCAGGAAGGCGCCGCCGATCCGTACCGCGGCCCTGTTCGCCATGGTGGCCACCTGCACCGCGGCCGACGAGCGTGAGCAGCCGAAGGCCCTGAGGGACGCCGCGCTGCTCACCCTCGGATGGGGGATGCTGTCCCGCCGCAGCGAGCTCGCCAACCTCCTGGTCGAGCACCTGGCCGTGGAGGACGACGGCGTGACCGTGCGCGTGGCGTTCTCCAAGACCGACCAGGCCGCCCACGGCGAGGACACGTTCGTACCGGCCGACCCGGAGGCCCCGTCCCTCTGCCCCGTCGTTCAAGTACGCGCGTGGCTGGAGGAGTTGCGCCGTCACGGCATCACGTCCGGCCCGCTGTTCCGGCACATCACCCGCGGCGGCACCATCCGCCCGCGCTCCGGGCCGCGCGGCGACTTCCTCAGCCCCGACGCGATCGGGAACATCGTCAAGACCCGCGCCCGGCTCGCCGGCGTCAAGGCCCCCGGCGGCCGCGCGGTGACCGCGCACGGCCTGCGCCGGGGCCCGGCACAGGAGATCTCCGAAGCGGGCGGAGACCCGACCGCCCAGGGCCGGTGGAAACCCGGTTCCCCCACGGTCCTCAAGCACTACATCGAACCCGCCCGGGGCAAGACGAACAACCCACTGCACGCGGCCCGCGCCAAGGCCCGTGCACAGTACGGGACTTGACTGAAGCTCAGTTCAATCATCACGTGACGGGCGACCGAGAGGGGATATATCGGGTGGCCGAGGTGCTCAGAAATCGCAAGCGCCCGTAGGGGAGCTGACATCAGGCTGCCTGGTATGTCCGACTAGGCCTTGATCGGTGCGGCCGACCTGGCGGTCTGCTCGATCTTCGCCCAGTGGGCCGCACGGGCTTCCTCGTCGATCTGCTTCTCGTGTTCGGCGCGCACCCCGGTCCGGCCGTCGAGGCCCTCGCGCAGGATGTCGGCGTGCCCGGCATGCCGGATGGTCTCGCCGAGGACATGGACCATGACGGCGAACAGGTTCGTGTTGGGACGAGGCTCCGGCCACCACGGCACGTGGCCGGGGGCGTCGAGGGGAAGCCCGTCGATCGTCGCGTCCGAGTGTTCCCACGTGCGCCGGTAGAACCCGGTGATCTGGTCGCGGGTCTCGTCCTCGGTCGCCCACAGATCGCTGCCGTCGGAGTGGTCCTGCCACCGGGGCAGCGGTTCCGGGGAAGGGCGGTCGAAGACCTCGCCGAAGTACCTGGCCTCGACGGTGGCCACGTGTTTGACCAGGCCGAGGAGGTTGGTCCCGGTCGCCGTCAGAGGCCGGCGGGCGTCGTACTCGGACAGGCCGTCGAGTTTCCAGAGCAGCGCCTCGCGGTCCCGCCGCAGTCTCCCGTGCAGGCTGTCCTTCGCGAATTCATCGATCACGCGGCATGAGCCTGCCACGCGCTGCTCGTGGCCTCAAGATCCCGTGTGTGGAAGAGAAGAGGAGTCGGCTGCGGCGAGGCTGCTCTGCGGGCGGTTCGCCTGCCCGTGCCCGATCACTCGACGGGTGCCTGCCGGCTGTGGTCCCTGACCGACTTCTCGATGGTGCGCGCACACATGGTGAACATCTCGACCTGGTCAGGGGTCAGGTCGCGTACGGAGATCTGCTCCAGGGTGCGCCACATGTCGGCGATGGGCTCCCGCAGGGCGCGGCCGGCATCGGTGAGGTGGACCACCATGACCCGCCGGTCGTGGGGAGCGGGCTCCCGGGTGAGCAGCCCGGCCTCCTGCATACGGCGCAGTGACTTGGAGACGGTGGAGTGGTCGAGGCCGACCCGCTCCAGAAGTTCCGCCTGTGTCCGGCCGTCGCGGTCGAAGAGCTGCATCAGCAGCAGCTCCTGTCCCGGGTGCAGGTTCAGGGCGCGCAGCATGGCGGCGGCGTGGCCGCGGTGTGCACGGGCGAGCTGGAAGACGGCGTAGCTCAGTCGCCCGTCGCGCGCCGCGTCCGGCAGCTCGGGTGAGGTGGTGTCGGACATTGCTGCTCCCTGGTCGCACGGATGGGGGTGATCGGTCAGTTGACGGTGAGGACGATCTTGCCGCGGTTGTGGCCGCCGTCGCTGGCCTGCTGCGCCTCGGCGGCTTCCGCCAGCGGGTGGGTGGCGCTGATCGTGGTCACCAGTGTGCCGTCGGCGGCCTGCCGGGCCAGTTCGGCCAGCCGGGCGGCGGAGCGGCGCTGCGGGCCCTCGGCGAAGACGACGCCGAGTTCACGGGCGCGGAAGTCGGCGGTGGTGACGATCCGGTCGGTGCCGCCGCGCAGGATGATGGAGTCCTCCAGTGCGCCCTTGCCCGCGGCGTCGAAGACGGCGTCCACCCCGCCGGGGGCGAGCTCGCGGACCCGCTGGACCAGGTCGTCCCCGTAGACCAGCGCGGTCGCGCCGAGCGAGGTGACGTACTCCTGGTTGGCCGGTCCGGCGGTGCCGATGACGCGGGCGCCGCGTGCGACGGCGAGCTGGACGGCGATGGTGCCGAGCGCGCCGGACGCTCCGTGGATCAGCAGCGTCTCACCCGAGGTGACGCCGAGCAGGTCCAGCACGCGTTCGGCACCGTCGCTCGCCACGGGCAGGGCGGCGGCGTGCGTCCAGTCCAGGCCGGCCGGCTTGGGCGCGAGGACGGCCGCGGACGCCAGGGCGTACTGGGCGTAGGAGCCGGTGTCGGACCAGCCCAGGACCTCGTCCCCCACCTTCAGGTGGTCGACGTCCTCGCCGACGGCGTCGACCACACCGGCGATCTCCCCGCCGGGCACGGCGGGCAGCGTGGTGGGGAAGATCGCTTCCATGACACCGGAGCGGATCTTGCCGTCCACCGGGTTGACGCCGACAGCCCGTACCCGCACACGGACCTGGCCGGGGCCGGGCCGAGGGGTGTCGATCTCCGCCTCGTGCAGGACCTCGGTGCCGCCGAACGTGTCGAAAACAATGGCCTTCATGACTGGGTCTCCTCGCGTGGGATGCCGCGCCGACCACTTCATGTGGCCAGCCACATAAAAGTAACACCGATTATGTGGCTAGCCAAGTAATTGCTTCGGGCGGGATCCCGGAGGCGGCCCGCCTGCCGGCGCGGCCAGGGCCGCACCTGTGCTTCGGTGCCGTACCGGCCTTGCATGACGGGCTCCTTGCCCGCACCGCCCGCACGACCGCCCGTCACGACGCGGCGGGCATCGCGACCGGACGACGCGCCCAGGGGCATCCCCTCCGGCGTCGGACGGCACCGCCCCGTGCGCACCGGAGCGATGTTCCCGGGCGTCGGACCGCCCGGGCCGGACCGGAGGCTCCCGGGCGCGAGGGACCTCGCCCCCGCGTTCCCGGGCCACGGGCATGCTCCGTGCCGCCGGAAACGGAGCGAACGCGGGCGACCAGGACACCCGACACCGTTCGGGATGTCCGCAGCGAGCGGTGACGGGCCCAGGAGCCAATCCTGCTCACCGACCGGGAACGGTCCTTCGCACCGGCGTGAACGGGGGACCCGTCGGTCCTCTCGCCCGGCCGTGTGGGGCCGAGGCGCACGGACGGTGGGTCGTGCGGCCCCCTCTTCCTTCTTCAGCACAGGGGGCCGCACGTGGTGCGGCGTCGAGTGGCGCCTTGCGAGCATCCATGATGAGGGATCGCGTGCAATTGCAGAGCAGAAGTGCTGTTTTTCTCCTCAAAGGGATGAACCCCCGCGCTACGAGGCCCGCGAGGCGGGTGGCGGGGCGTAGCGCGAGGTGGCGGATCTTCTTATTGTTCCGTAATCCCATGATCACATAGCGTCGGACGGCTGTGTGCGGCCATTCTGGCGGTCCCTCCTGACGGCGCTTCAGCACCGCCTGACGGAGGGCTCGTTGGTGCCGTCCGATCACAGGAACAGAGTGCGATGTCGAGTAAGAAGGTGGTGGCCGCTGTCGTCCTGGCGGCGGCCCTCACATGGAGCACGGTGATGACCGTGCTCGGGCACGCGGCCGCCGCGGCGGTCCTGCTGCCCTCCCTGGGCCTGCTCGTGCAGCAGGTCGTCCAGGCGCTCACGGCGTCCGACGGACGTTCCCGTCCCGTGGACGCCGTACCGTCCTCCGCCGGCGACCCGGCCGGGCGGCGGCGGGACGGTCAGGAGGCGCCGCGGTGATGCCGTCGTCCGATGCCGCCCAGCCCCCACCGCACAGTGTCAGACGGGGCCGCCCGCCGGCCCCCATCTCCCCGGAAGCGGGCCCGCTGCACCGCGCCTGGCTCGAACCCGTCCGCAACGTGCACCGCACCAGCGGCCTGACCCTGGACGACCTCGTCGACCGGTCCGGCTACTCCAAGACCCGGATCAGCGAACTCCTGCGCGGAAACGGCTACTACCCCGCCTGGGAGATCACCTTCAGCGTGATCCGCGCCCTGGACATCCCCACGGAACCCATGCGCCGGCTGTGGACGGCCGCCGCCCGCGAAGCCGACAAGGGCCCGGAGTGGATCCGCCAGTGCATCGAGCAGGTCGCCCACGAAGCCGAAGGACCCCCGCTGCCCTACCAGGCGTTCACCGACACCATGTACCACCCCTACCTGGAATACGCCCGCGCCTTCCTCCTGACCGACCGGCGGGCCCGGGGCGTCGTCGCGGAGACCAACGACATCCTGTGGCTCTCCTGGAACGAAGCCACCGCCAGCGCCAACCTCAACCGCTACGCCTGGCTCCTGCTGCGCTCCCGGGTCATGCTCCGCACCCCCCGCCACGAAGGCCACCCCGATCTGCGCGCCGCCGTCTTCTCCACCCGCGAGATCCGCACCCGCCAGGACCCCGGACACATGATCGCCCTGTCCGAACTGGTCGATCTCTTCGACGCCGTCAGCCGCCTGCCCGACGACCAGATGGACGTCGCCGTCCTGCACTACCTGTGCGGCATCCCCGACCAGCGCATCCCCCACGTCCTCGGCCTGAGCCCCGCCATCGCCCACGCCGTCGACCACCACGCCCGCGCCACCGTCGAGGCCCTCCTCGACGCCCCCGACACCCGGGAGTGACCCCGCCCGCCATGTCTGCCATCGACCAGCTCCTCGCCCGAGCCCGCCTGCACCATCACCCCGACGTCCCCGACGACACCGTCCCCCACGACGACGGCACCCGCCCCGCCCCCCTGCCGGCCGCAGCCCCGCCCGCCGGCCCCGACCCGGCCGCGGCCCGGCAACTGCACACGCTGTGCGAAACCGCCGTCACCGCCCTCACCCCCGACGTCCTGGCCTTCCTCACCGACCAGGTCCCCGACCACCACAGCGCCTGGCTCCTGGGCTGTGCCCTCCACCTCGCGGGCATCGAGGACGGCGCCCGCTTCTGGTGGCAGTACGCCGCCGGCGACGGCCACCCCCCGGCCTGCTACACCCTCTCCCTGCACCACCGCGTCCGCGGCGAACAGCACGCCGCCGCCTTCTACGCCCAGCAGACCGGCCTCGACCTCACCCCCGAGGCCGGGGCGTCGGAACCCCTCACCGTCGTCGGCGCATGCCCGCCCACGGACATCCGCTTCGACGCCGGACTCCCCACCGTGCTCCGCATCCTCAGCGAACTCGCGGCCCCGGGCCGCCGCCGGCCCCACCGCATCGACGCCCTGACCAACTACGTCGCCGACGCCGTCACTCCTCACTACGACCGCCACCCGAACATCGAACTGCCCGTCCCCGAACCCCGGTTCGCCGACAGGATCGACTTCCTCCTCACCGCCACCCCACCGTGGAAAGCCCGTACCCGCACCCCTCGCGCCACCGCGCCCGCCCTGCCCGTCCGCACGGACCACGACCGGAACGAGGACTCCCGGGCACGGCCGTCCTGCGCATATCGGGGCGCGGCCACGTCCTGACCCGGACACCGGCCGCGTGGCAGCGGGACGATCGCGCTCCGCCGTGCGGTCGGGCCAGGCCAAAGGGCGGAGCGGGACCGCGAAGGCATGGTGCGCGATCCGCACGGACGATGCTCCTCGGCCCCCGCGTCCGGTACCGGGCCCCGCGCGGCCTTCGACGGACTCGGCGAACGGAGGGATAATGCCGGGCATGGACCCGCTGCACCACCGCTCGCTCGAACCCTCCGCCGCAGAGGTGCTGCGTGCCCGGTACGCCGGTCGTCTGCCCGGCCGCCTGGACGAGCTGACCGGACCGGTGCACGGGCGGGTCGAGCTCCCGCTGCACATCGCCTGGTCCGGCCTGCGCGCGTACGACCTCGACCGGCCGCGTCAGCGGATGAGCCTCTACCGGACCGTCCTGGCCGAAGGACGGCGCCAGGACCTCCTCGCCTTCCTGAACCGGGACCTGCTCGCCTCCCAGTGGCCGGCGCTGCGCACCCTGGTCAGCAGGCACATCCGCGATGTGTGGGAGGACGCCTTCCCCGAGCTCGCCCGTGAGGCGTCCGCCGCCGCGTGAACCTCAGCGACCTGCACCGCCGTCTCCTGTCCGACGTCCTCGCCATCGGCACGCCCTACCCGCTGGTCATCACCGGCGGATACGCCGTCCAGGCGCACGGCCTGGTCGACCGGCTCAGCCAGGACCTCGACGTCGCCACGGAGAACCCCGCCCCCATGGCGGACATCGCCGAGCACCTGCGCCGGGCACTGACCGAACGGGGCTGGCGCGTGACGATGATCGGCGTCGACCCGCTGTCGGCACGCCTCGTGGCGGCCGACCCGGACACCGGTGAGGACTGCGAGGTGGACGTCCTCAAGGAGAACCTGTGGGCCGCGCCGCTCACCACCGAGTACGGCCCCGTCCTCGCTCTCGACGACGTGATCGGCACCAAGGTCCGCGCTCTCGCCGACCGCGGCGCGGTCCGCGACCTGATCGACGTCCACGCCGCCTCCGTCCACCACACGGCCACCGAGCTCGAGCGGCTGGGCGAACGGCACGGCCGCGACGAGTTCCGCCGCCAGGACCTGCGTGACCGCCTGGCCGGCGCCGAGTGGTACGACGACGAGGAGTTCGCCTCCTACGGCCTCACCGGGGAGCAGATCACGGAGCTCAGGGCATGGGCCCAGCGGTGGACGAGCGACCTCGACCAGCGGCTCGGCGAGGACGAGGGCTCTCAGGACACCTGAAGGCCGCGGCGGACCGCGTCGATAAGATCGCCGGACACGGCTGGAAGGAAGACGCGGATGGGCAATCTCGGTGGATACCAGGCGATAACGACAGTTGTCAAGAATCTCGGTGGGCCGGCCAAGGCCACGGTCATCGTCGGGGCCGGGGTCGCCACGGGCGGCTATGTGGTCCTGCGATGCGCCGAAGCCGGAGTGAAGAAGGCAGTCAAAGCGTCGAAGGCCGCTCTTGCGAAGAGGAACGCGCCCTGCGCGACGAAGGACCAGGTTTTCGAGGTCGTCTCCGACGGCGGAGACGACAGCGGCCTGAGGCTGAACGCCGGTGACAAGTACCGCGTGATGGAGTGCGACGGGGACGCGGTCCAGATTGAGGTGCTGGGCCGTGCCGGCAATCCCTACTTCGTGTCCGCCGGATTCTTGAGGTTGGTCTCGGGCTTCCCGGCAGAAGACGCCGACTCCGCGAATGGCCAGTGACGATAAGACAAGCCCGCCGGGCTCCTTAACGTCACTGGCCACCCCTTCGCCCCGCCACGCCGGTCGGATCTCGTCGTCGTCCTCGGTGGCGTCCGGTTTGTCAATGTCCGAAGTCGTCTGCGCGGGTGACCAGCGCGTTCATGGTCGAGTGCACGGGAAGTACGGACATGGTCCATCACGCTGAGCTACCTGTCACTTGGTTCGCCGTTCGTTAACGGCCCCCTACCACCGTTCATGACCGTGGCATTCGAGATGTGGGCCCGCCGTACCGGTCGGCCCCCCGAGCCGGTTGCGGCCCTGCGCCCTCCCCGTAGCCGAGTGCCTGCATGCAGCCTTCGGCGCCGCACCTGGCGGGGACTCTCTGGCCGACCTTCGGCCGGGAGGAGTGTGTGCTGCGCGAGGTGCTGAACAAGATGGTGGCGACTGCGACGACCGGCTGAGTGCAGGCAGTTCAGCTCACGGAAGTTCGTGTCCGTTCTCGCACGGCACAGCATGATCGGCTCCATGGGCAGGGTCGGTGCGGCCGGCGACAACGCGGCCGTGGAGAGCCTCTTCGCGCTGTTGCAGAAGAACGTCCTCGACCGCCGCACCTGGGCCACCCGCCAGGAATTGAGGATCGCGGTCGTCACCTGACCCGATTGCCCCCGTCGAGTACGAGACCATCATGACCCCAGCCGCAGCCCTGTCCGCATAAACCCCGCTGTCACCCAACCCTGCAGCAGTCCCAAGCGCCTTTCGAGGTGTGCGTGCTCATCGGCTGGCTTTCGTGCGGGGCGCGGGGTAGGCAGTGGGGCTTCCTGTGGGCGCAGGCCGGTGACAAGCCCGGGGTACGGCGTCGTCACCGGCCGGCGTGTCCGAGGGGGTCAGGCGGTGGGGGCGTCGAAGTCGGCCGACTTCGTCAGTGCCTCGTTCGCGCGGATCTCGGCGAGCATCGACTCCAGCTGCTCGATCGCCATGCTGTACGCCGGGGCGCCCGGCAGCAGGCGCTGCGGGTGGGTGTCGCCGGCGAGGGCGGTGATGATCGCCCGGGCAGCGGCATGGGGGTCGCAGGGCTCCTTGCCGCTTCTGCGAAGCACTCACGATGCGGATCGTCCTCAAGAAACGGGCGCACCCCTCCCACGCCGATCACAATCAGTGACGGCGGCGGGGTGCTGTGTACCAGGAAAGCGGCTCCCGCCCCGGGCCGGTGCTACGCACGCGGCAGGCGGGGCGCGGCCCCTTTCGGTCGCTGCAATGGCCGCCCCACCATTCATGCACGTCGTAAACACGCAGGCCAAGCCGCTGGCGGGGACCACTGTTGCCCGGGAAAGACCTTCCCCCTCACGCTGCTGGATCGGCGACGCAAGCCGGGGAACACTGGGGCGTATGGCGAACAATGCCGAGGAGATCAAGAAGTTCCTGCGCACCCGGCGTGACGCAGTCCGCCCCTCACAGGTCGGCCTGGCGAACTACCCGGGCCGACGGGTACCTGGCTTGCGCCGCGAAGAGGTCGCACAGCTCGCCGGGGTCAGCGTGGACTACTACACCCGCCTGGAACAGGGGCGGCTCACCAGTGCCTCCGAAGGCGTCATCCTCTCCATCGCCGAAGCCCTGCAGCTCACCCAGGCCGAGACCCAGTACCTGCGCGACCTGCTGCGTCCGCAGCCCCGCCGCATCACCGAACAGGCGCCGCCCCAGAGGGTGCGGTCCGAGCTGCTGCGCATGCTGAACGGACTGCACGACCAGCCCGCCTTCGTCCTCGGCCGCCGCAACGAGGTCCTGGCGTCCAACGATCTCCTCGACGCACTGTTCACCCCGTTCAACCACCGCCCGGCAAACGAGCGCAACCTGCTGCGCTGGATGCTCCTCGACCCAGGCGCTCGCTCCCTCTACCTCGACTGGGCGCAGGTCACTTCCGAAGTTGTCGGCGTGCTGCGCGCCGAGGCCGGCCGCAACCCCCACGACCCGCAGATCGCCGAGTTCGTAGCCGAGCTGAGCTCGGTGTCCCCCGAGTTCCGCGCGTGGTGGGCCGAGCGGACCGTCGTCGAGCGGACCTGGGGCACCAAGCGGTTCAACCACCCCGTCGTCGGCCGTCTCGACATCACCTACGAAGCGCTTTCCCTGCCCGGAGACCCCGACCAGATCCTCTTCGTCTACGCCGGCAAGACCGACGACGACCTGGAAAAACTGCGCATCCTCGCCAGCTGGTACGCCCAGTCCGCCCCCCAGACCGCCGATGCCAACACGGACACGACCCCGCCTCAGCAGAACAAGACGGGCGACCGAGACCCCCGCCACACCTAGTCCCCGCCAGGGCGTCCCGCCCGGCCGGCCCGGCTCCCCCCACACAGCTCGGAACAAGGAGTGATCATGCCTGCCACATCCGCAAACCGGCCGCTCGCCTTCGTCACCGGCGCCTCCAACGGCATCGGTACCGAGATCGCGCGTCAGCTCGCCTCCCGCGGCTACGACATCATCGGCACCGGCCGCGGCGACTCCGTCGATACCGTCGCCGAACGGCTGCGCGCCCAGGGCGCCACCGTCTACCCGCTCCGGGCCGACCTCGCCACCTACGACGGCGTCGAGAACCTGTGGAAGCAGGTCCAGGAGATCAACCGCCCCCTCGACGTCGCCGTCCTCAACGCCGGCGTCAGCATCGGAGGCGCCTTCGCCACCGACACCGACCTCGACGACGAACTGAAGCTGATCGCCCTCAACGTCAACGCGGTCGTCCACCTCGCCAAGCGGGTCGTACCCGGCATGCTGGCCCGAGGCCAGGGACGCATCCTGATCACCTCCTCCATCTCCGCGACCATGCCCACCCCCTACGAGACCGTCTACGGGCCGTCGAAGGCATTTGGTTACTCCTTCGCCCAGTCCCTGCGCGAAGAGCTGCGCGGCAGCGGCGTCACCGTCACCGCGCTGCTGCCCGGCGCCACCGACAGCGACTTCCACCAGCGCGCCGGCATGGGCAAGACCTCCATCGGCAAGGGCCAGAAGAACGACAAGCGCCTGGTCGCCAAGCAGGGCGTCGACGCGCTCCTCGCCGGCAAGGACCATGTCGTCGGAGGCGACAAGGCCACCAAGCGCCAGGCCCTGCTCAACCGGTTCCTCCCCGAGCCCGTCAAGGCCCGCCGTCAGGGCGCCAACGCCAAGCCGTAAGCCCACAAGGGCCGACGGCCCATGAGCCTTGGTCCCCTTCCATGCGGCCTGTGCACAGATCCAGGTAGCACGCGAGTACTCGTTCCGGACGCTACTGCCCCGGAGCTCACACGATCTTCCTTGAAATCAACGGAGTCGAATCAGCCCGTGCCGACTGCGCCCTGGCCGACAGGGGCAGCTCCAGCCGGGACTCGCCCGTCGTCGTCATCATCCAGTTCCGGGGCGTCCGGGTCGCGCAGCGGGCGCAGGGCGCCGTCGGCCGGGACCCTGGCGGTGAAGCTGTAGCGGCCGAGCAGGTTCAGGTTGCGGTGCTTGAGCGGGGACAGGCGGGCGATGTCCTCGTCCCGCAGTTCGTGGCCTCCGGCGCGGAGCTGGGCGACTGCGGCGTCAATGTACTTCGTCGTCCACAGCACGATGGCGTTGAGGACCAGGCCGAGCGCGCCGAGCTGGTCCTCCATGCCGTCCCGGTACGCCTGGTGGATGGTGCCGCGCTTGCCGTGGCATACGTCCCGGGCCAGCTTGTGGCGGGACTCCTGCACGGTGAGCTGCCGGTTCATCTGCCGGCGGTAGGTGTCGTCGACCGGGTCGACCACGCGCAGCAGGTGCTCGGTCTTGGCGATCCGCCCGTACTCCGCGAACGCCGCCCCGAGCGGGGTCGGGCGGCCGTCGCGGCCGAACATGCGCAGCAGGTCGTAGGCGCGGACCTGGTTGGTGACCAGGGAACCGGCGACCTTCAGCATGTCTGGCCAGTGCGTGATCACCTTGTTCAGGTTCACGCGGTTGCGGGCCAGGTCCTCCACCGGGCCGTAGGTGCCGGTCTCGACGCCGGGCATGGTGGCCCGCCAGAACCGCTGGTCGTCCAGGTCGCGGAACCGCGGGCTGAAGTTGTAGCCGAGGATCTTGAACAGGCCGAAGACCATGTCGGAGTAGGAGGCGTTGTCGGTCGCCACCATCTCCGGCTTCACCCCGCCGTCCAGGTTCAGCAGCGCGTCCAGGATGTGCAGAAAATCGCGCGGCGTGCCGGGCACGACCATCTGCCCGATGCCCGCGACCTGGGCGTTGACCGCGTTGAGCCAGGTGATGTCCCGCTTGAACCCGAAGTACTTCGGCGACGGCGCCGCGTTCACAGTCCGCACGGGGACGACGAACCGCAGCCCGTCCACGGGGGCGAGCAGCCCCTCGCCCCAGAACTGCACGATCGGAATCTCGGCTTGGGCCGCGATCGGCGCGGCGTTCGCCGCGGTGATGGTGTCGGCCCGCAGGTAGCACTGGTCGACGTGCACGAGCCGGGCTCGGGTCAGGGCCTCGTGGCCGGGATTGACCACCGGGGCCAGGCCGATGTCGCACGCCTCGGAGACCAGCAGCGCGACCATGGAGGTGTGCAGGTCCTTCATCCGGGTGGTGCCGTCGCCGAGGTGGACGAAGGTGTCGAGGAACCCGGTCCAGGCGTTCACCTCGAACAGCAGGTCCGGCAGGTCGATCTTCGGGAGCGTCTTTTCGATCCGCCCCCGCAGCCAAGTCAGGAACTTCGGCTCGCCGAGCGCGCCGAGCTTGTCGACGTTCAGCTTCACCCGCCCGTCACCGGCCGCCTCGATGGAAACCTTCGCCGCCGGCCCCGCCTCCTCCAGGCGTTCGACGAGCTGCTTCCACCCGGTGTCCAGGCCACGTACCAGCTCCGCCAAGTACCGCTCGACGGGCATGTCCAGGCTCAGCCCGACCAGCACGTCCGCCTCGACCGCGTCCCAGTCAGGCCCGTCCAGGAGGCGAGCGCGCGGGTTGGACCAGCGGTGCGACAGTGACGCGGTGACGTCACGGTTGTTCAAGGCCCGGTGCAACTGCTCCACCACGTACGCGTCCCGGTCCACAGCCCTCTGCGGCAGCTCGGGGTTGGCGTACACCGCCTTGCGCCACGCGGGCGGCACGAGCTTGTCGTCCACCTCGCGCAGGGCACCCCGACCCGGGCCGAGTACGCCGAGCGCGCCGAGCTGGCCCGTGCCGAGCTCGCCTCCGCCCTCGGTACCGCACCGGGCCCCGAGGCCGAGGCGAAGGCACGGGCACTGCTGGAGCGCCTGGGCGGGACGCGGCACGCCCCCCGGACAGCCGCGTAGTGGGGGCGATCCCGGTCGTCCTGGACCACACGACCGCCGCGGCGCTGTACGACCCGAAGGACCCGTTCAACGAGGCGGTCGCGGCGTTCTACGTCCAGGCCTCCGGCGGGCTGGGAACCCTGTACGCACCCGTGCTGTCGCTGACGGCCGGCGACGCCGAGCGACCCGGGCTCCTCGGCTACATCAAGGGACTGCGGTTCATCCGCATCGAGGCCTTCGACACCGACGCCGCGGTCACGGCCACCGAGCTGCTGCGCTTCGGACACTCCTGGGCCGCCGTCCACGCCGTCCACGCCGCCCGCCCCTCCCCCGCCCACCCCACCGGCCGCTTCCTGCTCACCCTGACGCCCAAGGCGTACGCGGGGACCGGCGTCCAGGCCGTCCACCCCGACCAGTAGACGCCCGGTCCGCACCCTCGGGAGGGTCCCTCCGGCCGGCCCCGGGACCGGTGCGGGTGCGGTCGGGACACCCGCCAAAAGGGCAAATGGGTGATCTTGGAGCCTGAGGAGCCCGCCCGTCATTCGTTCGGCTCGGTGCTGTCGGTGGTGCCCTTACCGCGTATCAGGGCCGGAAGGCGCCGGCGTGTGCGGCGGCCCATGGGGCGAAGGCGCGCGGCGGACGGCCGACGACTCCCTCGACCACTGAAGTCACCCCGGCCGCCGGGCGGAAGCAGCCCGCGGACCGGCTCGCGGAGGCGGGACCGGCCGCGAAGGCCGGCGTCGAGACGCAGGATGACGGCCGGGTGGAGCCGAACACCGCGGGGCTCGGCACGCCCGGAGAGCCGAAGTCCCTGGCCCGGGACGCCGGGGCGACGTCGGCGGGGAGCCGGGCTGTAGGTTGATCGTCCGCGCCGCTCCGGTGTGCGGACCGGTCGACGGCGGCGCGGAAAAAGATTCCGGAGAAAGTCGTCGTCGGATGTCGAGGAACCGTTTCCCGCTCCGACTGAGGGGTGACAGCGCGCCGACGGGGCGCGCGGGAGCGAGGGGACACCCGAGATGAAGTACATCGCGATGATCTACGGCAACCAGGCCAAGTGGGACTCCTTCCCCGCCGAGGCGTGGCCGGAGGCGATCGCCAGGCAGGAGGCGTTCAACAAGAAGTACCGCGAGAGCGGTGAACTCCTCGGCGCCTACGGCCTGGCGGACGCGGCCAACGCCCAGCTCGTGCGCCGTGAGGACGGCGTCCCGGCGGTCACCGACGGCCCGTACCTGGAGACCAAGGAGTACATCGCCAGCTTCTACCTGCTGGACTGCGACAGCCTGGAACGGGCGCAGGAGATCGCCGCGGACATGCCGTTCGCCGACGTGGAGCCGGTGGAGCTGTGGCCGGTGCTGCACGAGTCCGCGGCAGACGTGTGACGACCGCCGCGGACCACGCCGCCGAGGACCTGCTGCGCGAGCTGGCGCCGCAGGTCCTCGGCACGCTCGTACGCCGCTACGGCGTCTTCGACGCGTGCGAGGACGCGGTCCAGGAAGCCCTGCTGGCCGCCACCCTGCAGTGGCCCGAGGCCGGCGTTCCGGACAACCCCCGGGGCTGGCTGGTCACCGTCGCCTCCCGCAAGCTGGTCGACCGGATCCGCAGCGACAGCGCCCGCCGGCGCCGCGAGGACGCCCTCGCCCTGGCCACCCCGCGGGCCGAACTGCTCGGCCACGCCGCCGACACCGTGCCCGACGCGGACCGGGACGACTCGCTGGCCCTGCTGTTCCTGTGCTGCCACCCCGCGCTGTCACCGGCCGGCCGGATCGCGCTGACCCTGCGCGCGGTCGGCGGCCTGACCACCGTACAGATCGCCGCAGCCTTCCTGGTGCCCGAAGCGACCATGGCCCAGCGCATCAGCCGCGCCAAGCAGACCGTCAAGGCGTCCGGCACCTCCCTGGCCATGCCGGAGGGGGCCGACCTCGCCGAGCGGCTGGCCGAGGTGCGGCACGTGCTCTACCTCGTCTTCAACGAGGGATACACCACCACCGGCAGTGCCGACCTGACCGCGCCGGAACTGTCCACCGAGGCGATCCGGCTCACCCGGATGCTGCACCGCCTGGTGCCCGACGACACCGAGACCGCCGGTCTCCTCGCGCTGATGCTGCTCACCGACGCACGCCGCCCCGCCCGCACCGGCCCGTCCGGGGAACTGGTGCCGCTGGCGGAACAGGACCGCAGCCGGTGGGACCGACGGCTCGTCACCGAGGGGGTCGGCCTCATCAGCCGGACCCTGCCACGCGGCCGGGTCGGCCCGTACCAGCTGCAGGCGGCCATCGCCGCCGTGCACGACGAGGCCGAGGACACCGACGCCACCGACTGGCCCCAGATCCTCGCCCTGTACGAGCTCCTGGAACGGTTCGGGCCGAACCCGATGGTCACCCTCAACCGCGCGGTCGCCGTCGCCATGGTCCACGGCCCGGCCACCGGACTCGGCCTGCTCACAGCGCTGGAGACCGACCACCGCCTGGCCCGCCACCACCGCCTGCTCGCCACCCGTGCCCACCTCCTGGAACTCCTCGGCGAGCACGAGGCCGCGGCGGCCTCCTACCGCGAAGCCGCCCGCCGCACCACCAGCACCCCCGAGCGCCGCCACCTCAGCACCCGCGCCCACCGCCTGGAGGCCCGCGCACAACCGGGCGAGAAATGCCGGTGAGGGCGACCGGGGCCTTCCGGTACGAGGTGACGGACGCCGACGTCGACATCAACAGCCGCGGTGGCCGCACGGAGTTCCCCGAGCTCGTCCGGCACCCGGATCGCCGGACCGCCCTTCGACAACGCCGTCCGAGCCACCTGCACCGTCTCCGCCGGAATCTCCCCGGACCCCTCCGGCCGCATCGGGATCCGCGCCCACCCCTCACGACGACGTCGGTGTCAGAGGGCGGACCGGGGCCGCGAAGGCATGGCGCACGATCCGCACGGACGATGCTTCTCCCCCGCGTCCGGTACCGGGCCTCGCGCGGCCTTCGACGGACTCGACGATCGTCAGGACGCCGCACGTCCTGCGCCTGGCCGACGAGCCCGGCCACCGCCGTCACGCGGCTCCGCGCGGACGGCTTCGACGTACGGGAGGCGGACGTGGCCCGCCTCCCGCCGTTCGTGCGGCACCACATCAACATGCTCGGCCGCTGCTCCTTCTCACTTCCGGACCTGCCCGGCGGCCTGCGGACCCTGCCCGGTGCGGACGCGGTGGAGGAGGAGCAGGTCAGTGGCCGCGGGGCGCGTACATGATCACGGCCATGCCTGCGAGGCAGACCAGGGCGCCGATGACGTCGTAGCGGTCGGGGCGGTAGCCGTCGGCGGCCATGCCCCAGGCGATCGACCCGGCGACGAAGATCCCGCCGTACGCGGCGAGGATGCGCCCGAAGTCGTCGTCGGACTGGAAGGTGGCGACCACCCCGTAGAGGCCGAGGGCGATGACGCCGGCGCCGATCCAGATCCAGCCCTTGTGCTCGCGGATGCCCTGCCACACCAGCCAGGCACCGCCGATCTCGAAGAGGGCGGCGACGGCGAACAGGGCAACGGAACGAGCGACGGTCATACCGGCTGACCCTACCGACGACCCACGCTGCCGATCTTCAGCGGGTCGGCCGCCTTCTGGCAGCCGCACCCGCCCTCACCAGCGGTCTTCGGCGCGCAGGAACAGGAGCGGCGGCGCCGGCCGTACCACCAGGTGCCGGCGGCGAGCACGGCCGATTCGCGACGAGATCGAACGCCGCGTCCGCGGCCTGCTCGCCGGACTCGGCACCGAGCCCGCGGCATGACGGCCACCGGGACCGGTGTGCGCATCGCACCCGTGGGCCGGAGCACGCCGAGCACCGGCCCACGGGTGCGGCCCCGGAGCAGTTCGAGGGCCTGGCCGATCTCGTCGTCCGCGACGGAGGCCGGCGGCCGGCCCTCTCCGAGCCGTTCGGCGGTCCTGCCGACCCCGATGCCGTGGTTGCGGACCGTGTTCGGGTCGCCGAGCGGGTCCAGGAACACGTCGGCCGCCGTCCGGACGGTGCGTCAGAGCACGGCGAGCCGGTCCACCAGCAGTTCCACCCTCCGCTCGGCGTCCTCCGGCGGCAGCCGTCCCGCCCGGGTCAGGGTCGCGAGGCCGTGCAGGGCCGCCCAGAACACCTCGGTGAACAGTCCCGGGTGGACGCCGTCGCCGGCGACCTCGGCGAGGCTTTCCAGCAGGGCGGCGAAGCCGTCCTTCAGGGGCTCCGGGGTGTCCTCCTGCGCGAACGCCAGGCCGCCGTCGAGCCGGAACATGGCGTCGTAGACCGCCGGGTTGCGTGCGGCGAAGTCGAGGTAGGCGCGGGCGAGGGCGGTGACCCGGGCGCGCGGGCCGTCCGCGGCGGAGGTCGCGGTCCGCAGTGCCGCGGCCATCTCGGCGGCGCCTTCGAGAGCGACGGCGCCGATGATCTCGCGCTTGCCGCGGAAGTGACTGTAGAGGACGGGCTGGCTGTACTCGATGCGCTCGGCGAGCCGGCGGGTGGTGACCGCGTCCCAGCCCTGCCGCTCGGCGAGTTCGCGGGCCGTCGCCACGATGAGGCGCTCGCGGACCGCCCGTTCGCGCTCCTTGCGTTCCTGTACCGACATGACTCGATCCTAGCATCGCTAGACAATCGAGCGGCAGTAGGTCTAGCGTTGCCTCATCGGCTAGCAATGCTAGATCCCAGGAGGGGCAGTCATGCTCACCGCACTCGAGGTCTTCACCACCGTGGTCGTCGGCCTGATGGTGGGGGTGGAGTTCTCCGTCGCCTTCGTCATCAACCGGATCCTCGACGCCCTGCCGGAGGACAGCGGCCAGCTCGGCCGCGCCCACGGGGGCCGGATGCTCGGCGCCGTGATGCCGTTCTGGTACATCGGCTCGCTCGTCCTCGCCGGCATCTGGGCCGTCGCCGGGTGGAACCACCGCGGCTCCGGTCTCGTCGTCATCGCCGCCGCGTTGCTGATCGTCAGCGTGATCATGTCGGTCCTGCTGCTCGTCCCGATCAACAACCGGGGCAGGACGTGGACCCCCGAGAACCGGCCCGCCGACTGGAAGGAGCAGATGAACCGCTGGGACCGCTACCACTACGTCCGGGTCGCCGTCATCGTCGCCGCCTTCACCCTGCTGGTCACCGCCCTCACCTGAGCCCGCGAGCCGGGACCGCTCAGGTGGCGTTGTCGTGCGGTCCCCGCGCGACGCCCACCGCTCCGGGGAAACGCCCGGACGATGTGAAGCGGACCGCCCTCACACGACCGAAACCGCACCTCTGAATACGTCATGTGACGCATTGACCTCAGATCACCGTCACGATTGCATGATCGTGGTCCTCCGGTGGGGAGCCGGAGAAGGGACCGTGTCCTTACTGGGGGGAAAATGAGGGGAAACACGAACCGGAGCACCACCAGACGGGTGCGGGCCGCCCTGAGCACGGCGGTCGCGGTCTGCGCGGTCACGGCGGTGCTGCCCGCGGCCGCCTCGGCTGAGCCCGCGGCCGCCTCGGCTGAGCCCACGGCCGTGGCGGGCGCCGCGGGCGACGGCGGGGCCGGTGTGGAGAGGATCAGTGTCGCGGCCGACGGCACCCAGGCCGCCGGTGCCTCCGCCGGCGCCTCGATCACGTCCGACGGCCGCCGCGTCATCTTCTCGTCGTCGGCGACGAACCTCACGGCCGACGGCACGACGGGAGGCGACCGGGTGTACGTCCGCGACCGACGGACGGGGCAGACCGAGCGACTCGGGACCCTGCCCCCGCTCGAGCCCCCGGTGATCAGCGGTGACGGGGAGTACGCCGCCTATTCGGTGCGTTGGTTCAACGACGTGCGGATCCGCCTGAACCAAGTGAGCACGGTAAGGGAGATCTCCCTCAACTGCTTGGCCTACAGCTGCGGCCAGCCGTCACTGAGCGCGGACGGCCGCTACGTCGCCCATGTCATCTCCTCCGTCAGGCAACCGTCGTTCGGCCAGCGCATCGAGGTCCGGGACGAGAGCGCCGGCACCCAGGAGACCGTCGCCCAGCTCGGCCACACCCAGCCGTCCCGGCCGTCCATCAGCGACGACGGCCGCTACGTCGCCTACCAGGACGGCCAGGCGCAGGACGTCTTCGTGTGGGACCGGACCGACGGCACCGCCTCCGGCCCGATCGAGGGCCCGTCCGAGGAGGCGGCGCTCGTCCAGCTCAGCAAGGACGGCGGCAAGGTCGTCTACCTCTCGGGCTCCGACACCCACGTCCACGACGTGAGCTCGGGAGCGGCCCAACTGGTGCCGGACGTGCGGGGCGTGGCCATCGATCCCACCGGCCGCTACCTGCTGTACGCCCCGCACGACGCGGACGGGCCGTCGCTCGTGCTGCGCGACCTGGAGACGGGCACCGACGAGACCGTCTCGGAACAGCCCGCCTCGGCCGGGACCGACGCGGTCAGCGCCGGCGGGCGCGACGTGGTCTTCCAGTCCGCGGCCGACGACATCGTGCCCGGTGACACCAACGGCATGTCGGACGTCTTCGTCCGCCGCTCCTACTGACCGTCCCGGTATCCGGGGAGTGCGGTAGCCGACTGTGCGGGCCGGCCCGCACCTGGTCGTCATGGCCTGGCGCCCCGGCCGGCGATCAGTCGTCGGAGGCGAGGGGCTCCTGCCGGGGCCCCTCGCCCGATGCCCACCGCCGTTTTCCGCGCCGAGGAAGGAGAGAGCACCGTGCAGGACCGTACTTCCGAGGGGGCCGAGCCTCGTATGGTCGTCCTCGCCGTGGGCGGGGTCATGTGCACCGTTCCCGCCGTCCACCACCAGGGCGTGCTGGAAGGCCGCCTCGAGATAATCGGCCGCCCCTTCTTCGCTCATGCCGGCGACTCTCATTACGGGCACTGCGGCATGGTCCTCGAGCCCGCCGCCGAGGGCAGCTGGCACACCGCCCTGGACAACCACGGCAGCCACTGGGAGCCGGAGTACGCCACTTCGATAGGGGGTCGGCCGGCACGTATCGTCGGCTGGGCGCAGGAGCTGTTGCGGCGGAAGGCCGGGCCCGGGACCGGTCTCGGGGACCGCTGGTAGACGGCGGCCCGGGAGGGTGTTCCGTTCACCGACGACGTCCGGTGTCCCACCGTCTCGTGGGAGCTGACGTCGTGAGCCGGCAATGTGCCCCGGCATGCTCACTGCTGGGGTGCCCCGATCCTCAGGGATCAGCATAACAGTAAGTAGCTGAACACCCTGTGACCGGGATCGGCCGAGGCGGGAATGTACGTGGCCGGGAGGCCGGAGGGCCGTATTGTACGTACCGGACCGGCACGTACGACTCGGTTCGACACGAGCCGGAACGATGGGCTCGCCGGAGGGCGAAGCGGAATGATCAGTAGCTACTTGCTGTTATTTAATAGTACTGCAGTCGGATACGGTCAGGGAGAAGAGACGTTGCCGAAGCTGACCCCCCTCGTCGGGCCGGGCACCCCATGAACGTCCCCGCCCGCGCCGTCGTCGCCGTGAACCGGTTCCTGGACACACTGCGCTCCGAGGCCACCCGGCGCCAGCGCCGCGCCTACCTCGAGGAGTACACCTCCTGGCTCGCCGCACAACACCAGTGCGACACCGGCCACGTCACCACCGAAGACCTCCTGGACGAGGACAACGCCCTCGCCTGGCTCACCGCCGCCCAGCGCGGCACCACCCGGCGCCGCCCCGGCCTGCACGGCCCCACCGCACCCGCCGCCGTCAACTCCATGGCCGCACGCACCAGCTCCCTGAACACCTTCTCCCGCTACTGCGGACACCCCCTCGCACTACAGCCGCCCGCCCCGCAGTTCGCCCAGCGGCTCACCCCCACCGAAGCCCACCGCACCCTGCGGCTCCTCGCCGGCCACCACCCCGCCGGAACCCTCGAAGCCACCTGGCAGCGCTCGGTCGCCCTCATCGCCCTCGCCGTCTGCACCGGACAGGGCATCAGCACACTCCACCCCATGCGGCTCACCGACCTGGAACTGGAACGCCCCCTGCCCCGCGCCCGGGCCGCCGGCGAGTGGTACCCCCTGGACACCGTCTCCCAGGGCGCCCTCACCCGCTGGAAGACCACCCACCAGGCACTGACCGCCGGACACCTCAAAGCCCTCCAGGGCGGACGGGTCCAGCACCTGTGGATCACCACCGCACCCGGCCGCCCCCGCGACGGACAACCCGCACTCCCCGCAGGCCTGCCCGCAGCCGTACGCACCCTGGAAGCCGCCCACCGCAAACTGACCGCCACCGCACTGGGCACACCACTCCTGCTCGAACAGTTCTGCGGAACCGAGACCGGCGACGGCTCCGAGAACCCGGCCCTCACCACCGACCGGACCACGACACCGAAACGACGACCGGGCAACAGAACCAGGCTCCACAGCTCCGGCCCGGACACCGAAGAACAAACGACCCGCCGGTAGCTCTCAGGGCCCTGCCGCGGCGGTCCTGCGGCCCCGGCGTCGCCCCGCTCACGCGACAGCGGCACCAGCCGGAAAGCAGCGGGGCCCTCACCGGCCGGGGCAGCCCGGTCCGCACCGGGCCGGGCTCACGTACGGCGGTGGCCGGCCCGGTGAGCGCCTTGGCGAGTCGGGGCACCGGGCGCAAGCGGGCGGTGCGGTATTCGGATCGCCACCCGGCCCCTCCCGGTCCGGCACGGGGAGCCCGCACGGGCGCATCACCACTGGGCAATGAGCGGCGTGTCCGGCGTGTGCTGCTGCCAGGCTTCGGTGAGGCGGGCGAGGCGGGTGGGGGCAGCGATGCCGCGCACGGTCGCGATCCTGCCGTTGGCGATGTCGAACGTCACGGAGCCGACGACCTGGTCGCCGAGTACGAAGAGGATGGCGGGGGCGCCGTTGACGAGCGCGTAGTGGACGGCGGGCGTGCCGCCGGCAAGCCGCCGTTTCGCGGGTGTGGATTTGAAGCCGGCCCGTACGATGGCGGCGATGCGCCGCGGGGTGTCGTACCGCAGCAGCTTCCCGGTCAGGCCGGCGCCGTCGGAGATCGCGGTCGCGTCATCGGTGAGCAGCGCCACCAGCCGTTCGGTGTGGCCCGAGGAGGCAGCGGCGAGGAATTCCTCGACGATCCTGCGGGCGGATGCCGGGTCGGCTTCGCCGCCGCGGCGTGCGGCGGTGATGCGGCGCCGGGCCCGGTGGAGATGCTGCTGGCTCGCGGACTCGGTGATGTCGAGGATCCGGGCGATCTCGGCGTGGCTGTAGGAGAACACTTCGCGCAGGACGTAGACGGCACGCTCGACGGGCGACAGGCGCTCCATGAGGGTCAGCACGGCCAGGGAGACCGATTCGCGCTGCTCGAACGTGTCGGCCGGGCCGAGCATCGGGTCGCCGTCGAGGAGCGGTTCGGGCAGCCAGGCGCCGACGGCGCGCTCACGGCGGGCCTGTGCCGAGCGGAGCCGGTCCAGGCACAGGTTGGTGACGACCTTGGTCAGCCATGCCTCCGGCACCTTGATCAGCTGCCGGTCGGCGGCCTCCCAGCGCAGGAACGCGTCCTGCACCGCGTCTTCGGCGTCATCGGCGGAGCCCAGCAGCCGGTACGCCAGCGAGGCCAGCCGGTTCCGGCTGGCCTCGAACCGGCTGGTGTCGAAGCGATCAGTGGCGGTGCTGTCCACGCGGGCCACCCTAGGGCTACGCGGCCGCCTTCCGGGCGGACGTGTTCGCGGGCATGTCCGGGGCGGTGGCCAGGCGGCGCTTGCGCTTGGGCAGGCCGAAGGTCGGGTGCGAGGTGGTCCACAGCGACATCCTGAGGATGCCCGCCTTGATCCGCGCGGCCTTCCGGCCGCCCATGTACTTCGGCTTTGCCTGCGCTTCGTCGTCGACCATCTGCAGGATCCCGTCCCGCCGTCCGAAGCTGATGTGGTTGCCCAGGTACTCCAGCTTGGTGTTCGGGACCTTGCGGCCGGTCAGGCGTCCCACGATCGCGGCTGTGGCCTGCATGCCGGTGTAGCCGGCGGAAGCGCAGGACATCGGCAGCGGCCGGCCGTTGTCGCCGATGGCGTAGGCGCTGTCGCCGGCGGCGTAGACGTTCGGGTGCGAGACCGACCGCATGGTGCGGTCGACGACGATCCGGCCGTTCTCGGTGACCTCGAGGCCGCCGGCGGCGGCGATGGGGCTGACCGCGAACCCGGCCGTCCACACTGTCGCGTCGGCCGCCACGGCGGTGCCGTCGGCGCACAGTACCCGCGCCGCTTCGACAGCCTCGACGACGGTGTGCTCCAGGACCGTGATGCCCAGCCGGTCGCAGGCCTGGCGCAGGTGGCCGCGGGCTCCGGTGGAGAGCCGGGCGCCCAGTTCGCTGCGGGCGATGAGCGTCACCGACAGGCCGGGCCGGGATTCGGCGATCTCGGTGGCGGTCTCGATGCCGGTCAGCCCGTCGCCGACGACCAGCACCCTCCCGCCTTCGTCCCGCCTGTCCAGGCTCTCCAGACGCTCGCGCAGGCGCAGCGCCGAGGGCCGGGTGGCGACGTCGAAGGCGTACTCGGCCACGCCGGGAACGCCACCGTCGTCCCCGTGGCTGCCGAGCGCGTAGAAGAGTGTGTCGTAGCCGAGCTCGCCGCCGCCCTCGGCGTCGGCCACGGTGACGACCTGGCGCCCGGGGTCGACGGCGGTGACCCGGGCCAGGCGCAGTGCTATCCCCGTGCCCGCGAAGACGTCGGTGAGTTTCGGGGCCTCGATCGCCTGGCCGGCCGCGAACTGGTGCAGCCGCAGCCGCTGGACGAAGTCCGGCTCGGCGTTGACCACGGTGATCCCGGTGTCCGCCGGGGACAGCCGGCGGGCCAGGTTACCGGCCACGTAGGCCCCGGCATAGCCGGCGCCGAGAACGACGATGCGGTGCTTCATGAGTAGCTCCTGTCGGTTCGCTTGCCTCCGGCGATTGAGCGGAACAGCATCCGGATCGCTGACAGGAAACGTATGTGACATGAGTCACATCAAGATCGGAGGGTGATCCCGGGCCCGTCACTGCCGGAGGTGGGCCGGGGCGCGGGAGTTTCCTGGAGGGCGCGGCTGCACATCCCGCGTCACGCGGCCGAGGAGGAGACCCACGGCGCGTGGATGACCGGGGAGCCGGCCTCCCACGGCTACCGGATCAGCCCCGGCGCCCTCTCCCCGACACCGCACCGGCCGGAGGCGACGGTCTGCTGGTCTCCGAGCCGCGGGTGGTCGACGGCCGTACCCGGCGCGTCCGCGAGGCGACCGAGGCCGGGAAGCAGGCTCTGGCGGAGGATCGGCGGACAACTCGGGCGGCAGCACGGTCTTCGAGTCCGGAATCGCCTCAAGAACCTGTTCCGCCTTCAGGCCGTCTGCCGTACTGAGATCAGCCCCCACGGAGATCCGCATCTTTGAGATGAGCATCGGCCAGGTCCGCATCGGGACTTGAGGCAGCCGACACAACGAGATGGATCACCCCTCAGTGTCTGTGACGCCGGCGTGCAAGCCACCCCTCGACGTGGTTGCCGTGCGTCGCGAAATCGGTCGACAAGCGCAGCCGTGAACCACTGTGATGGCTGCGACTGCCCGTCGCACGGAGCGGGCCGGCCACGGGAGCTCTCTTGGCAGCCGAGAGAACTGCGGACATCCGCCCCCAGATCGATGAGGCACTGGTCAGGCGCCTGGTCGACACCCAGTTCCCGCAGTGGGCAGGGCTGGCCCTGAAGCTGCTCGATCCCGCTGGATCCGATCATGTGATCTACCGGTTGGGTGAGGAGCTGTCCGTCCGGCTGCCCCGCCACCCCGGAGCCATCGGGCAGGCCAGGAAGGAATTCCAGTGGCTGCCTCGACTCGCCCCGCACCTTCCCCTGGCCATCCCGGTACCAGTGGGAGTGGGCGACCCCGACTTCGGTTATCCGTGGCCGTGGGCGGTGTCCCGCTGGCTGGACGGCGAGGTGGCGACCGTCGACGCACTGGGCGACTCCTCCGGGGCCGCAGTTGAACTGGCCCAGTTCCTGGCCGCCCTGCAGCGGTTCGCACCCGAGGACGTCCCCGCCGGAAACACCGGGGAAGATCTCACCGGCCGCCCGTTGTCCGACCGGGACCGCGCGACGCGGGCCGCCATCGCCGAGGTCGACGGCGTGTTCGACACAACAGCGATGACGGAGCTGTGGAACGCGGCACTGAGCGCGCCCGGATGGGACCGCTCTCCGGTGTGGTTCCACGGCGACTTCCACACCGGCAACCTGCTGACCTCCGACGGCCGCCTCGGCGCCGTCATCGACTTCGGCGGGCTCGGCATGGGCGACCCGGCCTGCGACCTGATGATCGCCTTCACCTTGATGTCGGCGAACAGCCGAGCCGCCTTCCGCGATGCGCTCGGCGTGGACGACGCCACCTGGCTGCGGGGCCGCGGCTGGGCCCTGGCCACCGGCCTGAACGCCTACACCTCCTACGCCGCCGTCAGCCCCCGGGTCGCCGCGCAGACGACCCGTCAGATCACCCAAGCCCTCATCGGCTGACGACGACACCATGCCCGGAGCTGCCGGTGGGTTGTCAGGCAGCAGGCGAGGCCGTGTGACGTCGTTACGGTTGCCACCGGTCGGCAGGACCGCAAGCGGAGTGCCGTGGCCTCCGCTTCGGCTCCTGCTGCCGTGAGTGCGGCTCTTGACCCTCACGTGACGTCAGCCCGCACAGTCGGAGCCGTGGAGGATCACTGGACCGTGGGACGCGTGGCCGAACTGGCCGACGTGAGCGTCCGCACGCTGCATCACTATGACGAGATCGGGCTCGTGCGTCCGTCGGCGCGGACCGCGGCCGGGTACCGGTCCTACTCGGCGGGCGACGTGGAGCGGCTCAGGGAGGTGCTGGCCTACCGGCGACTGGGCTTCGGTCTGCGAGAGGTCGCGGAACTGGTTGGCGACTCGTCCACCGACGCGGTCGCACACCTGCGCCGGCTGCGCGGCCTGCTGCTGGAGCGGCGTGATCGCGCCGACGCCATGGTGGCGGCCATCGACAGGGAAATCGAGGCACGGGCGAAGGGAATGAAGGTGACGCCGGAGGAGCAACTGGAGATGCTCGGCGCACGGTTGTACGACGCGATCGGTGGCGCCTACACCGCGACGCGGCGTACCGATCCTCGCATCGCCGCGCGGATCTCGGACGCGCTCGGGGACGCGCGGACGGTGCTGAACGTCGGTGCCGGCACCGGTTCCTACGAGCCTGCTGATCGTGACGTGACCGCGGTGGAGCCATCGGCGGTCATGCGGGGGCAGCGGCCTGCCGGCTCGGCGCCGTGCGTGGCCGCCGTCGCGGAGAACCTGCCGTTCGAGGACCGCTCCTTCGACGTCGCGATGGCCGTCTCCACCGTTCACCACTGGGGGGACCCGATAGCGGGACTGCGCGAGATGCGGCGCGTGGCCCGCCGCGTGGTGGTGCTCACGTTCGACACCGACGAGCCCGACTGGCAGGACCGGTTCTGGCTCACCCGCGACTACCTGCCCGAGTTCGCCACCGTCCTCGCGCGGTTCCCCTCGCTCGCCAGGATGACCGGCGCGATCGGCGCCCGCGCCGAGCCGGTACCCGTCCCGTGGGACTGCGCCGACGGCCTGTTCGAGGCGTACTGGCGCCGGCCTGGGGCGTATCTGGAGGACCACGTGCGCCGTGCGATGTCGGTGTGGACGAGGGTCGGGCCGGAGGCCGAGCAGCGTGCGGTGCGAAGCCTCGGCGACGACCTCGACTCCGGCCGGTGGGCCGAGCGCAACAGCGACCTCGCGGACCTCGACGCGGCAGATCTCGGCCTCCGCCTGCTCACGGTGTGAGACGAGGACCGGTCGGCGGACCGCGCCGGGCCGCCCCGCGGCCGGGCGGACGCCCGGCGCCGCACGCGTCCCGCGGTGCCAGGCGGGACGAAGGCCGGTACGGGTGCGTGGCTGCCGGGCTTCCGCCGCTGCGCGGGAGTCGCGGACGTCGGGGCTTACTCGGGTCCGGGACGGGCGGCACCCTTCCGGCCGGGTGACGGGCGGGGTACCGGGACGGCCGGTGCCGTGGGAAGCCATCGGCCGAGAGCCGGGGGCCTCCCCGCCGTCAGAGGCGGAAGATCTCCGTGAAGCGGGTGAGGAGGGGCTCCGGGCCCTTGAGGGCGATGCTCCGGGTGGCGAGTGCCTCGGTGGGGGCCAGGGTGGCGCGCATGAGGTCGAGGACGGGGTGGCCGGAGCGGGTCTCGATGACCAGGTCGGGGGCGGGGTGGGGGCCGTGGGCGACGGTGAGGCGGTCGCCGTCGACGGACAGGGCGAAGGTCGCGTCGGCCATGCGCACCTCGTAACCGAGGGTCTCTCCGGCGGCGGCCTCGGGGCGGAAGGCCGTGTGGAAGGACAGGGCGCGGCTTTCGGTGGTGGTGATCTCGCCGGGGCGGGGGCCGGTCATGGTGCGGGCGCCCCAGCGGCCGAGAGCGGTCACGGCCGGCTGGAGTGCGTGGCCGTGGTCGGTGAGTTCGTAGACGACACCGCGGTCGGGGTGGGGCAGGGCGCGGCGGACGGCGACGCCGTGGGCCTCGAGCTGCTTGAGGCGGGTCGCGAGGATGTTGGTGGGGATGTTCGGCAGGCCGTTGCGCAGGTCGGTGTAGCGCTTGGGGCCGAGCAGGAGGTCCCGGACGATCAGCAGGGTCCAGCGCTCGCCGACGACCTCCATCGCGCGGGCGAGGCCGCAGAACTGGCCGTACTCCTTCACCGTCATGGTTCACATTCTAGTTCCCGCACCATATTGCGAACAGAGCTTGCGTTTTACAAGCAGACTTCGGTCTGCTTGGTTGGTTGCACCGGCACGGTCGGCATCGGCAGAGGGAGTGGGAGAGGACATGTCCTTTCAGGCGTATCTGGACAAGATCGAGGACAAGACAGGCCTGACGCCCCGGCAGTTCATCGCGCTCGCCCAGGAGCGCGGCTACGACAGCGCGGACACCAAGGCCGGCGTCATCCTGGAGTGGCTCAAGCAGGACTACGAGCTGGGCCGCGGGCACGGGATGGCGCTCGTGCACGTCATCAAGAACGGCGCGAAGATCTCCGACAAGCACGTCGGTTCGGGCGGGACCCACCAGGACGAGTCGGACACGCTCTGGCTCGACGGCAAGGCGAACCGTCCCTGAGACGGGCGCGGGCCCTTCCGGCAGGTCGGTGTCCGTGCTCCGGAGGTCCGTGGGAAGACCGCCGCTCCACCGGGAGCGGCGGTCTTCTCACGTCCGGGGCGGTCCCTCAGCCGGCCACCGGCCTGCGCCGGGCGGCGGCCACCAGCAGGGCCGCGCAGACGACACCGAGGACCGCCAGGGCGGTCCCGGCCCACATGGCGTCGGCGTAGCGCAGCGTCGTGCCCGTCGCCGGGTAGAGGAAGGCGCCCACCACGGCGATCCCGGCGGCGGCCCCCAGCTGCTGGGCGGTGCTGAGCACGCCCGAGCCGGCGCCGGCGTCCTGGGGCGGCACCTGGGCGAGCACGATGCCGGTGAGCAGGGGGACGATCATTCCGTTGCCGAGCCCGTAGACCGCGAAGCCGGCCATCAGCGGCAGGATCGCGGCGTCCGGTGTGCCCAGGCCGACGGTCGCGAGCGCTACGGCGAGGCCGGCCGCGGTCAGGGCGGCGGCGACGACGAGCACCCGGATGCCGTAGCGCTTGTGCAGGGCGGGGCTGACGCGTGAGCCCACGGCGATGGCGACGGCCGCCGGGGTGAAGACGAGGCCGGCGGCGGCCGGACTGAGGTGCGACTCGTCCTGGAGGTAGAGGCCGAGCATGACGGCGAACGGCACGCTCGACATGTACAGCAGGAAATTCAGCAGGACGCCCAGGCTGAATGTCCGGCTGTGGAAGAACCGGACGGGAAGCAGCACGGGGCGGTTCTCCCTGCCGCGCCGCGTCTGGTGTCCGACGAAGAAGGAGAGGAGCAGAACGGCGGCGAAGAGGAGGAGCGGCCCGGTGGGCAGGAAATCCCATTCCTGCAGGGCCGCGAGCGGCAGGAGGAGCAGGGCGAAACCGGCGGCGCTCAGGGCGATGCCGATACCGTCGATTCCCTGTCCGGTGCGCGGGGTGCGGTCGGCCGGCGCGGTCCGGGCAATGGCGATGTGGGCAAACGCGCACAGGGGTACCGCGACGAGGAAGACGGGACGCCAACCCAGGCCCAGCAGATCCCAGGAGGGAATCGCGCCGCCGAGTATCTGTCCGCTGACCATGCCCAGGCTCATGGAGACGCCGTACCAGGACAGGGCCTTGGCCCGTTCGGCGGGCGGGAACTGGACCCGGATGAGGGCCAGCACCTGGGGCTGGAGCACGGCCGCGGAGGCGCCCTGGGCGAGGCGTGCGGCGATCAGGACCGCCGGTGACCAGGCCAGCGCGCACGCCAGCGAGGTCACGGTGAACAGGACGAGTCCGAGGCGGTACATGCGGCGGCGGCCGAAGAGGTCGCCCAGCCGTCCGCCGGTGATCAGGCCCAGCCCGTAGAGCAGGCCGTATCCGCCGACGACGGCCTGGAACTCGAAGGGCGACAGCGTGAACGACTGGTTGATCGAGGGCGCCGCGAGGTTGACGCAGAACTGGTCGAACAGGGAGAGGAAGGGGCCGATGGCCAGGACGGCGAGCGCCTGCCACCGGCGGGGGTTCAGCGGTGCCTCGTCCGCCCCCGCGGGCGGGGCGGGGGTGCCGGCCGGGGACGGTGCGCGGCCGTCCGTGCGGGGGGGCGATAACCGTACGGCCCGGTTTCACGAGAATTTTCTCCTAACGCGGCCGGTCATGACTGCCGATTCGAGGAGCGGTACGGATCGGCGGTTCATCCAATCCACCGGCCGCCGCGGTCACAAGCGGACTTGGCGAAGTCTCCGCGGCGGCCGTTGTTCGCGGCGGCTTGCGCAACTCCGCATGGACAGCGTCGTACGGGCACGAACATCCTTCCGGTGGCAGCGTCCCCTTTCAGGAAGGCTGTGCCGTGGAAAGCCATCGCTCGGCGTCCCTGCTTTTCGGGGAGAAGGACCAAGACGAGAAGGACCGGCGGGAAGAAGCCCGCTCGCTGTTGCTGCGCGTTCTGGACGGCTCCGTGCGTTCCGATCCGTATCCGGTGTTCGACCGGATTCGTGAGGCCGGGCCCTTGTGGTGGGACGGGTCGACCGTCGTCCTCTCCTCGTACGAGCACTGCTCGGCCGTGCTGCGGGCGCCGGAGGCCGTCGCCCGGCGGGCCGACGCGTGTCCCGCCGGGCGGGACGGCCGGCCGGAGGGGCTGGCCGTCGCCGTGGCGGGCTCGGCGGAGCACGTGTGGCTGCGCCGGCTGGTGGCGCGGGTGCTCACGCCGGAGCGGCTGCGCGCCCTCGTCCCCTTCGTGCGCGCCCTCGTCGACGACCGTCTCGACGGGGTGGCGGCGCGGGGGCGGCTCGAAGTGGTCACGGACCTGGCGTATCCGCTGCCCGCGGCCGTGCTCTGCCGTCTGCTGGACCTGCCGCAGGAGGACGCGTCCTGGCTGCACCGGCAGGCCCTGCTGCTCTCCCCCGCCCTGGACCCGCATCCGCTGCTGACCGGCACGGCCCCGCCGGGGGGCGAGGCCCGCCGGCGGGCGGAGCAGGAACTGGACGCCTACCTCGGCGAACTGGTGCGCTCGCGCGGCGCGCGGGGCGGCGAGGATCCGCTGTCGGTGCCGGAGGACGCGGACGGGCCGTCCTCGGCGGTGCGGCTCGCCGCCGCGTGCCGGGCCCTGCTCGTCGCGGGGCACGAGACCAGCGTCGACCTGGTCTCGGGCGGTGTCCTGGCGCTGCTGCGGGCCCCGCACGTACGGGAGGCGGTGCGGCGGGACGCCCGGTACGCGGGCCAGGTGGTCCAGGAGGTCCTGCGCCTGGACCCGCCGGTCCAGCTGCTCCACCGTCATGCCGTCGCCGATCTCGACGTCTGCGGCACACGGGTGCCCGCCGGGACCACCCTGCTGCTCCTGCTGGCCGCGGCCCACCGGGATCCGCGGGTGTGGGACAGCCCCGAGGTGTTCGCCCCGGACGCGTCCGGGGCGCCGCACGCCGCCTTCGGGATGGGGCCGCACGCGTGTCCGGGCGAACCGGTGGCCCGGCTGATCGCCGAAACGGTTCTCACCCGGTTCGCCCAGCGGGTCACCGGTGCCCGCTTCGCCACCGGAACCCCGTCCTACCGACCGAACGTCACCCTGCGCGGCCTGCGGGCGCTGTGGGTCGATTCCGACGGCTTCGGCGACCGCGGTCTGCCGTGGCCGCCCGCGTGACGCACCCGCCGCTTCGCTTCGCAGCGCTCACCCGGCTCACCCATGGGAGCAAACTCGTGACAGTCCTTCACACCGCTTCGCGCACCCTGACGCTGGACTGCGTGTTCGACACGCCGGCCGGCGAGGACCGGGACGTCCTGGCCGGCCGGCACGTCCTGGCCCGCATCGTGTACGGGCACCACGGCGGGCAGCCGACGCTGTACCAGGGGTCCCCCCGGCTCGACGTGCACATGATGGCCGCGCCCGCCGTCCCGTTCACGGAGGCCTGGGTCACCGACCGTCCCGTGCGCTCCGGACTGCAGGACAACCTGGTCTACGCGGAGGACGGCGAGCACTTCTTCTGCGCGGTACGCGTCGAGGAGAGCGGCGTGTACCGCGACGCGGTGCACGCCGCCTACGGCGCCGCGCTCCGGATGGCCTGGCAGCAGGGGTACACCGACCTGTTCCGCATGTGGAACCTGGTCGGTGACATCACCGGCGACAACGCCGAGGGCACCGAGATCTACCAGGACTTCTGCGCCGGCCGGGCCCTGGCCTTCGACGAGTGGTCCGAGCACTTCGAGGGCATCCCCGCGGCGACCGGCATCGGCTCCCTGGGAACGGGCATCGACCTGTACTTCCTGGCCTGCCGCCCCGGGCGCACGACCCACCTGGAGAACCCGCGGCAGACCCCGGCCCACCGGTACCCCGACCGGTACGGGACCCTGTCGCCGAGCTTCGCGCGCGGCACCCACCTGGCGTCCGAGGGGTACGGGACGGGCGCCCTCTACGTGTCGGGCACGGCCAGCATCCTCGGGGACGACACCGTGCACCCCGGCGACATCGAGCGGCAGCTGGACGTCACGCTGGCCAACATCGAGGCGCTGGTGAGCGGGGACAACTTGCGCCAGCACGCCGTCGACGCCGGGTACGGGCTGACGGAGCTGGACAGCGTCAAGGTCTACGTCCGTGACGCGGAGCACCTGCCGGCGGTGCGGGCCCGGTGCGCCGAGGTGTTCTCCGGCGCGGCGGACGTGGTCTTCCTCAACGTCGGTATCTGCCGGCCGGACCTGCTCGTCGAGATGGAAGGGATCTGCCGGTGACCACCGCCCCGCCCCACCCCGCCGGCGGCACGGCCGCCCCGGTCTCCGTCTCCGGGACCCGCAGCGGCAACCTGGTCGAGCTGCTGGAGGAGTCCGCACGCGCGCACGGCCGGCTGGACCGCACCGCCTACATCGACGAGGACGGCGAGCACTCCTTCCGCTCGGTGTACGAGGGGGCGGGCCGGGCCGCCGCGGCGTTCGCGGCGCGCGGTCTCGGCCCCGGTTCCCGGATCCTCGTCGCGCTGCCCGACGGCATCGACTTCGTACGGGCGTTCCTGGGCGCCGTGCGCATCGGCGCGGTGGCGATCCCCGTCAACTCGATGTTCCACCCGGACGAGATGGCGCGGGCCGGGCGCATCGCCGAACCGGCGGCCGTGGTGGCCTCGCCGGAGTTCGACGGGCTGTTCACCGCGCCGGTACTGACCGCGGAGTCGTTGACGCGGGACGACGGCGGTGCGGTGCCGCCGTACGCCGACTGCGCGCCGCACACGCCGGCGTTCGCCGCGTTCACGTCGGGCACGACCGGCGGCCCCAAGCTCTGCTTCCACACGCACGCCGACGCGGAGGTCCTCGACCGTGCGGCCGGCGAGGCGATCGGGGTGACCGAGGACGACGTCTGCTACTCGGTGCCGCGGATGAACTTCGCCTACGGGCTCGGCAATTCGCTGTTCTTCCCGCTGCTGCGGGGTGCCGCCACGGTGCTCACCGGCCGGCGGCTGGGCCCGGCCGACTGCCTCGCCCTCATCGCCCGGCACGGCGTGAGCGTCTACTACAGCCAGCCCACCTTCTTCGCGCACATGCTCGCCCACCCCGACGCGGAGGACGTCCTCGGCCGGCTACGCGTGGCGGTCGTCGCCGGGGAGGTGCTGCCCCAGGCTCTGGAGCGACGGCTGCGCCACATCATGGGCGAGCGCCTGCTCAACGTGTACGGCACAACCGAGATCGGGCACGCCCTGCTGGTCAACGGGGCGGGCTCCTACCGGGAGTTCACCCTCGGCAGGGTGCTGGCGCCGTACCGGCTGCGCGTCGTCGACGAGGAGGGACAGCCGGTGGCCGCCGGCTGCGAGGGCCGGCTGGAGCTGGCCGGGCCCACCATCGGTCCGGGCGTCGCCCGGGGAAGCGACACCCCGCTGCGGACGACGCCACAGGAGTGGTACGCCACCAGCGACGCCGCGACGGTCGACGCCGACGGTTTCGTCCGCGTGCACGGGCGTCTCGACGACGTCGAGATCGTCGGCGGCATCAACGTGCACCCCACCGAGATCGAGGACCGTCTCATGGAGCACCCGGCCGTGAAGGAGGCGGCGGTGTGCGCGGTGCGGCGCGACGACGGGGTCTCGGTGCTGCGGGCCTTCACCGTCCTGCGGGCGGACGTCGACGCCGCTGCCGCGCAGGAGGTGCGGCAGGAGCTGCTCGCCGCCTGCCGCAAGTCGCTGACCTGGTACAAGGTCCCCGAGGACGTCTTCTTCGTGACGTCGCTGCCCCGTAATCACACCGGCAAGCTGCTGCGCCGCACGGTCCGCGCGCAGGCCGCCGACGGTTCGTTCCGGCCCTGACATCCGCTGCCCCGACCTGTCCGCCGGTTCCTCGTCGGGTCCGGCCTCGTCCACCTGGAGTGAGAGCGTTGACAACAGCTGACACCGGCACCACCACGGTCACCTTCGACGGTGAGAGCCTCACCACCGACGCGGTCGGCCGCGTCGCGGAACTGGGAGCGCCCGTGGGGGTGTGCCCCGGTGCCGTCGCCAAGGCGCTCAAGAGCCGCGCGATGCTCGAGGACCTGGCGGAGCAGAACATCCCCATCTACGGCGTGACCACGGGGTACGGCGAGATGATCTACATGCAGATCGACAAGTCGAAAGAGGTCGAACTGCAGACGAACCTGGTGCGCAGCCACAGCGCCGGGGTGGGCCCGCTGTTCGCCGAGGACGAGGCCCGGGCCATCATGGCGGCACGTCTGAACACGCTCGCCAAGGGGCACTCCGCGGTCCGCCCGGAGATCCTGGACCGCCTGGCGCTGTATCTGAACGAGGCGATCACACCGGCGATACCGGAGATCGGTTCGCTCGGCGCCAGCGGTGACCTCGTACCGCTCTCGCACCTCGCCGGCACGCTCATCGGCGAGGGCCAGGTACTGCGCGACGGCAAGCGGCGGGAGACGGGCAAGGTCCTGCGCGAACTGGGCATCGCCCCGCTGCAACTGCGCTTCAAGGAGGGCCTGGCGCTGATCAACGGGACCTCCGCCATGACGGGTCTCGGCTCCCTCGTCGTGGAGCGGGCGTTCACCCAGGTCCGCCAGGCGGAGGTGGTCTCAGGCCTCCTCAACGACGTACTGCGCGGGTCCAGGAGCCCGTTCCTGGCCGAGGGCCACGACGTAGCCCGGCCGCACGCGGGACAGATCGACTCGGCGGCCAACATGCGGACCCTGCTCGCGGGCAGCCGTCTGGCCCTGGACCACGCGGACCTGCGCCGCGAGCTGGAGAAGGCCAGGGAAGGCGGCGGTGACGTCCAGCGCACCGACGTGTACCTGCAGAAGGCGTACACGCTGCGTGCCGTGCCGCAGATCCTCGGGGCGGTGCGGGACACCCTCGAACACGCGCGGGGGCGGCTGGAGACCGAACTCAACTCCGCCAACGACAACCCCCTGTTCTTCGAGGGCGAGGAGATCTTCCACGGGGCGAACTTCCACGGCCAGCCCATCGCGTTCGTCATGGACTTCACCACGATCGCGCTCACCCAGCTCGGGGTGCTCGCCGAACGGCAGGTCAACCGGCTGCTCAACCGGCACCTCAGCTACGGTCTGCCGGAGTTCCTCGTCGCCGCCGACCCGGGCCTGCACTGCGGTTTCGCCGGCGCGAACTACCCGGCGACGGCCCTGGTGGCGGAGAACCGGACCATCGGGCCCGCCAGCACCCAGAGCGTGCCGTCCAACGGCGACAACCAGGACGTCGTCAGCATGGGCCTGATCGCGGCCCGCAACGCCCGGCGGGTGCTGCAGAACAACAACCACATCCTCGCGGTGGAGTTCCTCGCCGCCGCCCAGGCCGTGGACGTCTCCCGGCGGTACGACGACCTGAGTCCGGCGAGCCGGGCCACGTACGACGCGGTGCGGTCCCTGGTGCCCACCCTGGGCGTGGACCGCTACATGGCCGACGACATCGAGCTGATCGCCGCGGCGCTGTCGCGGGGCGAGTTCCTGCGGTCCCTGAGCCGGGAGGGAATCGCGCTGCGCTGATCCGGCGTACGGCGGCGCGGGGGACGGGGCACGACCGGTGCGCCGTCCCCCGCACCGCGTTCGGGGGCCCTTCCCGGGGCCCGGAAACACCGCACGTCCCCTGTTCCGTCCTCTTCGGTGAAAGGCGTTTCCATGACTCAAGTGACACAGCGTCCCACCCTGGACGCCCCGGCCCCGCCACGGACCGGCACCTCGCGTACGCCCTCGTTCTTCTTCAACGGCCACGTGCCGCGGCGGCGGCTGCTGGTCGCCGTGGTGAGCGCGCTGTTCGGTTTCGCCCTGACGGTGGTGTGGTCGGCGGAGTTCGTCGACAGCACCATCGGCGACAACGTCGCCGACACCCTGCTCGGACACCACGCCAAGGACAGCCCCATCGCCGGCGCCCTGGCCGGTCTGGCCTTCGCCGTGGCGACCGGGGTGGCGGGCACGTTCACCGCGTGCAACGTCGCCGTGTTCAGCGCGCTGGCCCCGCTGACCGGCGGCCCCTCCTCACCGCGCCGGCGGCTGACCGCCGCGCTGCAGCCGCTGAGCAGACTCGCCCTGGGCGCGATCGTCGTGTCGGCGCTGTACGGGGTGCTCGTCGCGCTGGTCGGCACCGGGATGCCGCAGTTCGACGAGACCCCGTCGGGCGGCGGGCTGTCCGGCCGTCTGATCCAGGCGATGGTGGTGTACGGGCTCATCGGCCTGTGCATGCTGGTGCTCGGGCTCTCCGCGCTGGGCGTGGTGAGGGATCCGCTCGCGCGGCTGTCGCACCGCTTCCCCGGTGCGCCGATGCTGTTCATGGGCGCCCTGATCGGGGCGTTCCTCATCGGGCGTCCGTTCCCGCTGTTCCGGCAGCTGTTCCGGGACGCGGCCGAGAGCGGCAACCCGCTCTACGGGGCGGCGGTGTTCGTGCTCCAGACGCTCGGCAACCTCGCCGTCGTGGCGGTGCTGTTCCTCCTGGTCACCGTCGTCTTCGGGAACCGGCTGAACCGCTGGCTGACGGCCCGGCCGAGCCGCGCCTCGGCGCTGATGGCGGCGGCGTTCATCGCCGCCGGCGTCTTCATGCTCCTGTACTGGGACCTGCGGATCCTGGCCCGCCGCGACCTGATCTGGTACCCGATGGCCCCCTGGGCGCACTGAGGCCCCGGCGGCACGCGAACGGGCCGGATGCGCGGGGCGCGCACCCGGCCCGTTCGCGCACCCATGACGTCGTCCGGCTCCTGCCGCTGACCGGCGGGCCGGGCTCGGGGCTCAGGGTGCTCCGGCGGCGTCGCCGGAGCCGGCCGTCTCCTCCTGCGCCATGCCGAGGAAACGCCGGATCGCCTCGACCGGCATGTCGAGCCCCTCGGACGCGGACTGCTCGTCGCCGAACACCTGCACGGCCTCGGCGACGGCCCCGGCCAGTTCCACCTCTCATGCCGGGCAGGGTGCCCGGTCCCTTCAGGGCCGGGGTGAATGCCCGTTCCCGCGGAGCGGGGTACGGGGAGAGCCGCATCGCCTTCGGGAGTGATGCGGTGTTCCGGAAGAGGACGGCAGTGAGTTCGGCTGTGAACAGGTGTGGCGGTGCGCGGTGGAGAGTGGTGGCAGGGGTAGATCGCTCGTTCGGGTGAGCCGGGCCGGATGCGAAGAGAGGAACGAGTGTCGGGGCTACGTTGGGCGGCATGTCACGTTTCCGGATGTACCCGACGGGCGCGCAGGAGCAGCGGATGCTGCTGCACTGCGCGCACGCCCGGTACGTGTGGAACCTGGCCGTCGAGCAGCACGCGTCCTGGCAGCCAGGCCGCAGGTCTGCGCCCGGGTTCGCGGAGCAGTGCCGCCAGCTCACCGAGGCCCGGCGGGACAACGACTGGCTGGCCGCCGGGAACGCGGATGTGCAGCAGCAGGCGTTGCAGGACTTCGCCAAGGCCAGGAACGCGCGCTTCACCTCCGGGTTCGGTAAGCCGACCTGGCGCAGGAAGCACGTGCACGAGGGTTTCCGGGTGATCGGCACCGACCGCGTTCCGGAGTGCCATCCGGACGGTTCGCCAAAGCTGAACGCCAAGGGCAGGCAGGTGGTGGGCCGTTCGGTGGTGGTGCAGAGGCTGAACCGGCGGTGGGCTCGGGTGAAGGTCCCCGGCTGCGGCTGGATCCGCTTCCGCCTCACCCGCACCGAACTGCCGCAGGCGAAGACGTTCCGGGTCACCTTCCGCAACGGCCGGTGGCACATTGCCTTCGCGACCATCCCCGACCCCATCCCTGCACTCGGCACGGGTGAGATCGTCGGGATCGACCGGGGCGTGAAGATCACCGCCGCCCTGTCCGATGGCCGGAAGCTGAACTGCCCCCAGCTCACCACCCGCGAGCGCGCGCAGATCCGCAAACACCAGCGCCGGGCCGTCCGCGCCCCCAAGAACAGCGACCGCAAACGAGCCGAGCACGCGAAGGTGGCCAGGCTCAAGGCGCGGGAGGCGGACCGGCGCAAGGACTGGTGCGAGAAGACCTCGACCATGCTCGCCCGCACCTACGGTCTGATCCGGTTCGAAAAGCTCACCATCACGACCATGACCCGCTCCGCGAAAGGAACGATCGAGCAGCCGGGCAGGAACATCCGGCAGAAGGCCGGGCTGAACCGGGCGATTCTCGCCCAGGGCTGGGGCCTGCTGCGCCGCCGCACCGGCGAGAAGGCCCCCGGGCGGGTGGAGGACGTGCCCGCCCCCTACACGTCGCTGCGGTGCAGTGCCTGCGGCTGGATCGAGAAGAACTCGCGCAAGAGCCAAGCCGAGTTCGTCTGCACATCCTGCGGGTTCACCTGCAACGCCGACGAGAACGCAGCAGTCAACGTCGCGGCAGGACAGGGCGGGATCCCCCACCCCCGGCGCACAGCCGGTGCCGGAGGGGTGACAGCGGCCACCAGCCGCTCGAGCGCCCGTGAACCTCAACCCGTCTGGGTTGGAATCCCCCTCTTTTAAGAGGGGGAGGATGTCAAGGTGTCGACCACCGCCAACTGGCGGCGCTGCTTCTCCTGAAGCCGCTGCTTGCGGGAATTGGATGCGATGGACGCGGTGGACTGGGGTGCCGTACCAGGCCATCCCGACTGGTATGAACCGGCTCGTGCCGCCCGCGGTCTGCGCGCGCTGGCCGATGCGTCGAACCTGGTGGAGGCGGCGGAGGCCGGCTCGCTGCTCAGCGGCGGCGGAATCGTCCATGGCCACAGTGCCGCAGTGTTTCCGGCGGCTGCGGTCGCGGCCCCTCGGCTCCTGGACATCGCTCAGCAGGGTCACCCGGCGGCTCGGGACACCGCGTTGGAGCTGGTCGGCGAGGCCCTGTCGTCCTGTCCTCACGCCGAGTACACGCGGGTGACGACGTCCTACGGCACAGCAATCCCGATCTGCTGCGCCATCGCCCACCATCTGCGAGCCCGCACGGCTCTCCTCGCCGGACTGGGCAAGCGGGGCAGGGCGCTGCTTGCCGATGCGGCCGAGCACTGGCGTTTCGAGATCCGAGAGTGCGTCGCCGACGGCAATGACACGGCAGCCTTCGGGGCCCTGGTCGGTTGTTTCCCGGGCGGCGTGCACGCGGTGGAACTGCACCTCGTTGGTGAGATCGCCGTGCTGGACGAGGTTGCCCTCGAATACCCACCCGTGGAGGGCACTGTTGAAGCGTGCCTGCGTGTGATGGGGCGGCGTCCGGGCGAACTGCCGCCCGGCGCCGTCCTGTTTCCGGCAGAGTGCGGTGAACGCGTGCACTGACCGGCCCCATGGGGCACGGGGCATGCGGTGCAGGGTCCGTCTGCCGTCGTGGCGCGGTGAGACGCCTCCAGCAGATGACGACGCATCCGAAGACAAGAAAGGCTTCGTGGATGTCGTCGCGTATCTCCCAGTGGATCCGTAGGCGACGGAACCAGTGCAGGTGGGCGAACGTGCGGTGTTCTTCGGTCGAGCAACATTCTCCGGCGGTGTCGGCGTACCGGGAGAAGTGCTCAGTCGTGGGACCGGGAGGACGACCCTGCGGCCGTGAGGGTGTCAGCGAGCGTCCATGACTCGACGGCGGTCCGGGCCTGGAGCGCGCGGCGTAGGCTCTCAGGGATGCGGATAGGCGAGTTGTCCAAGCGCACGGGCGTGAGTCCGCGCTCACTGCGGTACTACGAAGAGCAGGGCCTGCTGACCAGCTCACGCTCCGAAGCGGGGCAGCGTCACTATTCCGATGCTGCGGTCCAGCGCGTGTCCCTCATCCGACAGCTGTTCGACGCGGGTATGTCCAGCAGGGTGATCGCGACTGTGCTGCCGTGCGTGGACGTCCCGGGTGACCTGGCCGTCGCCGAGGAGACGTTCACGGCGATGACGCGCGAGCGCGACCGGATCGACGCCGACATCGCGCACCTGATCGAGACCCGGGATGCACTCGACATTCTGATCAGGGCCAACAGCCGGCACCGGGCGGAGCTGTCCACGGCCCCGGAACCGGTGGCGCGGTCGGCCTGAAGCTGTGATCTGCGTCTCAGCCGGTTGCCCCTCACATCAATGTCAGAGGTGAGGATGGCGACAACGCCCGGAATCACCGGGCCGGTCGTACGAGAGGCGGCGGAAGATGGGACAGGCGTGGGGTTTCGGCAGGTATGGCGGACCCGAGGTGCAGGAGTTCTTCGATCGTCCCGACCCTGTCCCCGGTCGCGGCGAGGTGCTGATCCAGGTCGACGTCGCCGGCGTGAATCCCCTCGACCACCTGCTGCGCTCGGGTCTGGTCGACGGGCTCGACGGCGGGCGTCCGTTTCCCCGCGTGCTGGGCATGGAGGCAGCCGGAACCGTTCTCGCCCGGGGCGAGGACGTCACCGGGCTCGAGGTGGGTGACGCGGTCTTCGGCTTCGCACTCACCGGTGGCGGCACCTACGCCGAGACGACGGTGCTGTCCGCGCCGCACACCGCGCGCATCCCGGAGGGTCTGTCCGCGACCGTGGCGGCAACGCTGCCGGTGGCCGGGACGACCGCGGTGGACGTGTTCGACCAGCTCGGCCTCCCGGCCGGTGCCACGGTCCTGGTCAACGGGGTCGGGGGCGGGGTCGGCCTCGTCGTCGCCCGGCTGGCCATCGGGCGCGAGCTGCGTGTGATCGGCACCGGGAGTACTGCCAAACGCGAGCATGCCGAGGCCATCGGGGTGCGGTTCATCGACTACACCGCCGAGGACGTCGCCGCCGCGGCACGCGAGCTGGTTCCGGACGGCTTCAACGGGATCGTCGACCTGGCCGGAGGCGCCTCGCTGCGGACGGTCGCTCCGCTGGCCCGGGATCCCCGCAACGTCATCGCCGTGGGTGATATGTCCGTGTCCGATCTCGGCGGACGTTTCGTCGAGCGTCGCGTCGACCGCGAGAACCTGGAGCGGTCGGCCCAGCTGGCCCTCGACGGACTCCTCGCACCCGTGATCACCGCGGTCCATCCGCTCTCCGACGCCCCGGCCGCCCTCGCCACCGTCGAGAACGGCCACACCTCGGGCAAGGTCGTCATCAAGGTGGCATGAGAAGTACCCGGCCCTCCGACACTGCCGACCGTCCACTGCGGACTGACGAGAACCCGTGGCCAGCGCATCATCAACCGAGCACGTTCACCTGTACGGGGTTGAGCAACGTTCAGGCGTACGCCGACAGGCGGCACGGTGTCTTTCGACGGCGCGACGTTCCCGGACGGCACGGTGCTCTTCGTCGTCGCGAGGTTCTCCGGCGGCGGGGTGTCCTTCATGGACGCGACGGGTCTTGCTCCGAGGGGGCTTCTCTCTGTCGTCGGCGCTCCACCGACAAGCGGACAAACGCCCGCCGGCTCCACGCGCTCACCGAACGGCTGAAGGCCGGCGGCTCCTCAGGCGGGCAGCCTCGTGTCGATGACGAAACCGATCTCGACGACCTGGCCGGGCAGGGTCAGTTCGCTGACGCCCACGACCGTACTGGCCGGACGGTGGCCGCCGAAGTACGCCAGGTTGCCCTCCGCCGTCGCCGTGGCGTTCCGCCGCAGGTCCACCACGTACAGGGTCTGCGAGACGATCTGGTTCCGGGTGGCGCCGTAGTGGTCCAGGACCCTGTCCATGTTGGCGTGGGTCCGCTCGAGCTGGGCGGCGAAGTCGCCCGCGTGGAGGAACCCGCCCGCGTCGTCGAACGCGAGCTGTCCGGAGACGTGGACCAGCTCGCCGGACCTGATCGCCTGCGCGTAGCCGAAGTCGCTCTCGGCCGGTATGCCGTAGCTGAGGACATCGAGGGTGGTCATGGAGTTCGCCCTTCCGATCCGCTCTCTGGTGGTTACTCGGGAACTGTAGGAGAGTGAGGGCTGACCTGGAAGAACGCACTTTTCAGTGACTGAGGAACCTCATGGTGACCAAGCATCTGCTCGAGGGCCTGCCCGAGGACGCCGACCTGCGGCGCGCGGACTCCCTGGCGCGGGAGATCTTCTCGGACGTCGCCAACAAGTGGGCGCTCCTGATCATCGAGGCGCTCGGCGAGCGCACCCTGCGCTTCAGCGAGCTGCGGGACGAGGTCGAGGGCGTCAGCCACAAGATGCTCACCCAGAACCTGCGCATGCTGGAGCGCAACGGCCTGGTCGACCGGAAGGTGCACCCCACCGTGCCGCCACGAGTCGAGTACACCCTCACCGAGCCGGGCCGGGCCCTGCGCATCGCGGTCGACGTCATATGCGGCTGGACCCAGCAGCACCTCGGTCACATCGAGAGCGCGCGCGGCCGTTTCGACGCCTGACGGGCACGCGGCGGCACCCTCGGCAGAGTTGGCCGGGTCTCCCGGGCCCGTCAACGGCGTCTGCCCCACCGCGGGATGTCCGGGGTGGGGCAGACGCGTGTGCGAGCCAGGTGCTTCGGCGCCGGGGAGGTTCAGACCGCCGCCACCTTCGGCGCCGGCTCCTCCGCGGTCTCGGTCTTGTTCTCGCTCTCGGTCTCGGTCTCGGTCCCGGCTTCGGGCTCCGGCGGGGCCTCCTCCTGGCCGACCGGCGGGATGTGCCGCATCAGGACGACGAAGAAGGCGCCGGCGACGGCGATGAGGGCCGCGCTGACCCCGGCCACCGTGTGCAGGCCGCTGGTGAAGGCCACGCGCACGGGCTCCATCAGCGTCTCGGCGAGCGGTCCGGACAACCCGTCGGTGGCGGCCGCGGCACCGGCGACGCTGTCGCGGGCGGCGTCGGCGGCGCCGGCGGGCACGCCCGCCGGGACGGTGTCGGCGATCTCGTTCCGGTAGACGGCCAGGCCCGCGGTGCCCAGGGTCGCCACACCGAGGGCGGCTCCGAACTCGTTGCTCATCTGGGACAGGGCCCCGGCCGAACCGGCCTTCTCCACGGGGACGGTGCCCACGACCATGCTCGTGCCCAGCGCCACGATCGGGGCGCCGCAGAAGGAGAACACGGCGAACCCGGCGATCAGCACGGCCGTGCCGGAACCGGCGTCGAGCTGGGTGAAGGTGAGCAGGACGGCGGTCACGCCCGCGATGCCCGCGCCGATGACGTACGCGGGACGGACCTTGCGGGCGATGATCGGGCACACCGCGAAGGAGACGGTGGCCGCGGCCATGCCGGGCAGCATGCCCAGTCCCGCCTCGAACGGGGACATGCCCTGGGCGGCCTGGAAGTACTGGGTCATGAAGAGCATGACCGTACCGCCGATGAGGCTGTAGGCGAGCAGGCTGAGCAGCGCGGCGGTGAACCGGCCGTGGGCGAACAGGGTGACGTCGAGGAGCGGACTGCTCAGCCGGCGCTGGCGCTGGACGAACAGCACGCCGATCACGAGCCCGGCGACCAGTACGACGACGGGCAGGGCCTCCCACCCGTTGCGGGCGAGTTCCTTGATGCCGTAGATGACCGGGACGGTGCCGCCCAGGCTCAGCAGGACGCTCGCCGGGTCCAGACGGCCGGCCTCGGGGTTCTTGAACTCGGGCAGGACGCGCGGGCCGACGACCAGGGTGAGCACCATCACCGGGACGCCGATCAGGAACAGCGAACCCCACCAGAAGTACTCCAGCATCACGCCGCCGAGCAGCGGGCCGACGATCGCGCCGATGGTGAAGCAGCTCGCCCACAGGCTGATGGCGACCGTGCGCTGTTTGGCGTCCTGGAACATGGTGGTGATGAGGGCCAGGGTGGACGGCGTCAGGCTGGCGCCGGCGATGCCCAGGAGCACGCGTGCGGTGATGAGCATGCCCGGACTGGTGGCGAAGGCCGCCATCAGGGACGCGGCACCGAACGCGGCCGAGCCGATCAGCAGCAGCTTGCGGCGGCCGATGCGGTCACCGAGGGTGCCCATGGTGACCAGGAAACCGGCGACCATGAAGCCGTAGATGTCCATGATCCACAGCTGCTGGTTGGAGTCGGCGCCGAGATCCGCGCTCAGGTGCGGCAGCGCCAGGAGGAGTACGAAGACGTCGAGGGCCACGAGGAGGGTCGGCAGAGCGAGGATGCCCAGCCCGATCCACTCCTTCCGCCCGGCTTTGGGAGCACCGCCTGCAGTCATGTGCCTGTTACTTCCCCTCGTCATGGGTCGTGCGCGTGTGGGTGTGGGTGCGGTGGCGCCCGTGTACTGCGCGTACCGCGTGCGTCGGGCCCACCCGCCACCGTCCTCCGGGGCCTGCCGCGCCCGCATCTCCCTGCGTGCTGAGTCCGGATGCGGAATCCGCGGGCCGCATGAAGCGACTTGGAGAATGCCCAGGCCGAAGCGGGGCCCGTAACTTCGTGGACACAGCGGCCGGAACGCCCGGCTCGCCACGATCCGCGGGGAGTCGAGGTCACCGTCTGCCAGGTGGGCCCGGGCCTCGACAAGGGGAGGGCGGTGGCCGGCTGTTCTCCTTCTCCTGACACCGGGACCCGCATCGACCGCCTTTCTGAGGCGCGGTCGGCTCACCGACGTCGGCCCGCTCCCGGTCCCCGCTCCGCCACGGCCCTCTCCCCTCCGGGCCGTGGTGGCGGGGGCGGAGAGCCGCTTCATCTCCGCGGGTCGGTACCGAGACGGTGGCCGTGCCGGCGCCGGGCGGGACGGGGTCTGCGCCGTACGGGGCAGGGCTGGACCTCCGGCACGGGCGCGGCTGCGGCAGGAGGTACGGAGGTGGGGGCGGCAGACGCGGGTGTGTCCGGGGAAGCGGGCCGCGGGGCAGCAGACGCCTCCGGCGGACTCCCGGTTCCCGGCAGGCCTTCGGCCCATGGCAATCCCCCGGTTCCCGGCAGCCCTTCGGCCCTCGGCAGACCTTTCACATCCGGCAGCCCCTCGGCCCCCGGCGATCCCCCGCTCCCCGGCGGGTCTTCGGTGTCCGGCAGGCCGATGTCGAAGTCACGCCAGGCCCAGGCCCAGGCGGCGGCCCGCCGGAAGGGCCCGTCGGGGCCGTCGTCGAGGCGGGCGCCGGCCGGGGTGCTCATCGTCCGGCCGTCGTCGGGGAGCCGCCCGCCGCGGTGCGCGCCGGCGCGAGGCTGTAGCGGACGCCGGTCAGCGCCTCCGACAGCTCCCACAGGCAGAGCCGCGCCGAGGCGTCACGTGAGGCGCGGCTGGAGGACGCGGGGGCCGGCGCACCCCGGCTCTCGAACCGTTCGCCGGGGCCGAGGTAGGCCCCTCCCGGCAGGCCGGGATCGGTGGCGGCGCGCAGCACCGGCAGCATCGCCCGCTCGGGAGGCTGTGCCAGCAGCCGTAGCGCGACCCCGCTCACCGGGCGCAGCCACACGGGCGCCTCCCCCTGCCACAGGGCGGTCGCCGACAGGCCCGGGTGCGCGGCGACGGAGAGGGTCTCGGCTCCGCTGCCGGCCAGCCGCCGCTGCAACTCCCGGGCGAACAGCAGATTCGCCAGCTTCGACCGGCCGTAGGCGCTCAGTGAGCGGTGGCCGGCGCCGTCACGGGCCCCCGGTCCGTCCAGGGCGCCCCGGCCGGCCCGGTGGGCGAGGCTGGCCACCGTCACCACGCGGGAGCCGGGAACCGGGCGCATCAGGTCCAGCAGCAGTCCGGTCAGGGCGAAGTGACCCAGGTGGTTGACGCCGAAGTGGGGCTCGAAGCCGTCCTCGGTGCGCGGACGGGCGGGGAACATCACCCCCGCGTTGTTCACCAGCAGGTCGAGCCGCCAGTGCCGGCGCCGTACCTCGTCCGCGGCCCGGCGTACCGAGTCCAGGGAGGCGAGGTCGAGACGGACGACCTCGGTGCTCCCTCCGATACGGGCCGCGGCGGCCCGGCCGCGTGCGGTGCTGCGGCAGGCCAGGACGACGTGCGCACCGCGTTCGGCGAGCGCCCGGGCCACCTCGAGTCCGAGGCCGCCGCTGCCGCCGGTGACCAGGGCCGTTCTGCCGTACTGGCCGGGGACACCGGCCGGGGACCAGTCCATGGGAGTCTCCTCGGGTGGCGGCACGCGCCGCGGAAGGTCAGGCCGCGGCTCCGTAGCCGTGCCGGACGATGAAGTCCGCCGTGACGTCGTAGTAGGCCGGGTCGGAGGGCGCGTCGGTGGCCAGGCCGCTGACGTAGCGGTTGTACATGCAGAAGGCCGCCGCGATCAGCACCGTGTCGTGCAGGTGGGCGTCGGTGGCGCCCTCGGCGCGTGCGGCGCGTACCGCCTCGTCGGAGACGGGACGGGCCTGGGTCTGCACCTCGGCGGCGACCCGCAGCAGGCTCTTCAGCAGTGCGGGGACCGGGGCCCCCTCCGGGTCGGCGAGGACCGCCCGGACCAGGTCGGCACCGCCGTCCAGCTGGGCGGCGGCGAACGCGCTGTGGGAACCGGCGCAGAACGGCGTGCTGTTGAGGTGCGAGACGTAGGCGGCGATCAGCTCGCGCTCGCCGCGGGTCAGCGGAGAGTCGCCGCTGCGCAGCAGCGTCTCCGCGAGCCGGTTCAGCGGGGCCCCGGTGTCGGGACGCTGGGCCATCAGGCCGCTGATGCCGGGCAGGTCGTTGTCGAGCGTGATGTGCGCCATCGGAACACCCTTCACTGGGGCGGGCTCGGTCGGTGCCCATCGTCGTCAGCGGCCGGGAGGGCGGCCAACTCCGAGGATGCGCAGCCCCGGGGCCCGCGGCGGACGGCCGCCGAAGGTGCGCACGCTCGGAGTTGGCCGGAACCCGTGCCGCTTTCCACGATGGGCACCGGCCGGTCGCCCCGGGCAGGGGCGGCCGGCCGTCCCTGCCCTTCCGGGCCGCCCAACGACTTACGGAGCCTCATGCCCGCATCCGTGTCCGCGTCCATGCCCGCGTCCGTGCCCGCGCACGGGAAGGCCCACCGGCGCTCGGTCGCCGCGACGGTCGTCGGCAATTTCATCGAGTCCTTCGACTGGCTGGCGTACGGGCTGTTCGCGCCGCTGTTCGCCGCCCGGTTCTTCCCCTCCGACAACACCCTGACCTCCGTACTGGGAGTGTTCGCGGTCCTCGGCGCCGGTGTCCTGATGCGGCCGCTCGGCGGCCTGCTGCTGGGCCGGTTCGCCGACCGGCGCGGCAGGAGGCCGGCGCTGATGCTGGCCATCTCCCTCATGGCGGGCGGCTCGTTCCTCATCGGAATCACCCCGACGTACGAGCGGATCGGACTGCTCGCGCCGCTCGTGCTGCTCCTGGCGCGGGCCGCCCAGGGCATCTCGCACGGCGGCGAGTGGCCGGCCGCGGCCACCTATCTGATGGAGGTCGCTCCGGAGCGGCGCAAGTGCGCGTACGGCAGCCTGTTCTCGCTGACCACCTGCGCCGGCGCGTTCACCGCCTCCCTGCTGGGCGGCGTGCTGACCGCCGCGATCGGTTCCGAGGCCATGGCGTCGTGGGGGTGGCGGGTGCCGTTCCTGGTCGGCGGCGTCCTCGGCCTGGTGCTGCTGGTGCTGCGCGCCCGGCTGGCCGAGACCGACGTGTTCCGCCGCGAGGTGAGCAGCCGGGCGGGCCGCGGCTCGGTGCGCCGGGTCCTGGGCGCCCACCGGCGCCAGGTCCTGCTCGCCGTGCTGTTCGTGGCCGGTACGGGCACCGTCGGCGGTACCTGGACCGCGGTCGTCCCCGCGCTGGGCGGGCGGATGGCCGAGCCCGGCACGATGATGTGGGTCGCCGTGACCGTCACCGCATTCCTCATGGTGGTCAACGTCCCGCTCGGTCTGCTCGCGGACCGGATCGGGGCCGCCCGCTTCCTCGCCGCGGCGAGCGTGGTGTTCGCGGTGGCGGGCTCCTGGTCGTACCTGACCATGCGGGGCACCTTCACCAGTCTGCTGCTCGCCTACGGCTCCGGCGTGCTCTACCTGACGTGCGCGACCACGGTGCTGCCCAAGCTCCTGACGGAGATCTTCCCGCCGCAGGTGCGCGCCCTGGGGATCGGGCTGCCCAACGCCGTGACCAGTGCGGTGCTCGGTGCCGTCATGCCGGTGTCGGCCACGTTCGCCGCCGAACGGGACGCCTCCGGCTGGTTCATCGCAGCGGTGATGGCGGCCGTCCTGCTGTCGCTGCCGGCGGCGGTGCTCTCCCGCCGCCCGGACGCCGCCCGCCCCGTGCTGGACCGGGCCGGGCTCACGCTCACCAGGTGAAGTGAGAAGAGAGGGTCAGAGCTCGGGTTCGCGGTGGAAGTAGGTCACCGCCCGTTCACCGCGGACGCCGAGGTCCCGGCGCAGGGCGTCGGGGTCGAGGAGCTGGGTCGTGTCGACGGCGACGAGGGCCTGTGCGCATCCGCGCCGGCGCAGTTCCGTGAGGGCCGCCGCCACCAGGGCGAGACCCACGCCGATCCCGCGCAGGGCGGGGGCGACGGCGGCCTCCAGGACGCGGCCCCGGTCGTCCGCCGCGTACGCCAGGACGTGACCGGCGGGGTGGCCGCCCACCTCCAGGAGCAGCGCGAACCCGGAGAACTCGCCCAGCCGCCGGATCCTGGCCCGGAAGAGGGCGGGGTCGTACGTCTTGGGGACCCGGGAACGGCTGCGCAGGTGCAGGCCGTGCAGCACCTCGGCGTCCCGGTCCGACACGGCCGGCCGGATGTGCCCGGCCGGGGGCAGGGCCGCCGGCGGCGCCCCGTGCGACAGGTCGACGTCGTACTGGGTGAGCGTGGCACCGCGTACGAAGCCGGTCTCCTCCAGGACGCGGGGCAGCACCTGGTCGCCTTCGAGGACCCCGCCGACGTCCAGGCCAAGCGGGGTGCCCCGGGCCAGTCCGAGCTCGTCCGTGCGGTCCAGCAGGTGCAGGATCAGGAAGCGGGCCGCCGGGGCGCTGCGCGGGCCCGGCGGGACCGTGAGGGCCGCCTCGGCTGCGGTGCCGCCGCCCAGGGCCAGTGACGCCCAGGCCAGCAGTTCGTCGCCGGGGCCGGTCAGGCACCAGCTGTTGTCCGCGTAGTGGGGGTGCGAGAGCGTCAGCCGGATGTCCTCGTGGGTGCACTCGGCCGTGCCCGTACTGCCTTCCTCGTACGCCCTGACCAGTCGCACCAGCGTGTCCACGGAGACGTCCGCGGAGCGCCTGAGGACGAATTCTCCCGGCACGGTCATGGAAATTCGTGCCCCTTCCTGGGGGGATCGATCATGGGTCGGCGAGTCATCGCCCGGGGCGGTCGGCGACGGGTGGGCGGCGCGGACGGGAGGGCCGAGGGCGCGGCGGCGCCCCTTCCCGGTCGCGGAGCCGGCGGAAACGGGGTCGCCGGACACACCGTGGGCCGTACGGAGTCGTCAGCGTCTGCGTCGTCCGGTCCGGGCGGGCAGCGATCCGGTGGAGATCCGGACCGTGCCGGGCGCTCGGCCGGGTAAGGCGCCGGGGCGGAGGCGCGGACGCCTCGCGGGGGCGGCCGGGATGCGGCGCGGGGCGCCGGCACGGCGTCCGTCGAACGCCATGGCACCTCACCGCCCTTCGCTCCGGCCAACGCCCTTCGGCGTAGTCGGATGCTACTTGGCGAAGTGGTTCCGGATGTTCTTCCAGATTGCTCTCTGCCCTCGTGACGTGCGGAAATTGTCCCCGTCTGCCGGGCAAACACCGGTCGGGGGCGCCGTGTCCGCCGTGGCGGGGGCGCCCGCCGGGTGAAGAAACGATTTGCTCGGACACCCTCGCGGGCACCGGGCCGCCGGCCCGCCTACCGCGGTTCACGCCGGACCGGACCGGCCGCGCCGGGGGCGACGTCCCCGGCGAACACACCGTGCGGGTCGACGCGGTCCCGCACCCGGCCGACGGCGGCCGCGCGGTCCCGGTCGAGGTGGAGCTGCGGACGCCCGTACCCCTCGACCAGGGACGGCACGGTGCTCCCCGTGTCCCAGGGTGCGAGTGCCTCCCGCACGGTGGCGCAGTGGTCGTGCAGGGCCTGGACGGTGACCGGTCCGAAAGGCGGGCCGGACCCCATGTACGCGTAGGCCGCGTCCACCTGGGACAGCGCGCCGCCCTCCGGGTGGGCCTCGGCGAACGCCCCGCCGAGCTGGCGCAGCGTGGCCACGGCCAGCGGTGAGCCCGACCCTTCGCCGACGGCGCCCAGGAAGGCTTCGCCGCCGGCGTCGTCCAGCTCGCGCAGCAGCAGGTGGTCGCCGATGAAGGGGACCGGTTCCGCGGGGTCCATGTGGGCGTCCAGCACCCCGGCGGGTCCGGTCGGCGCCCAGGTGTCCAGCAGCGGCTCGGCGATGTCGCGCAGCGGGCCGAGGAGTCCCGCCGCCGTCTCGTGGGCCGTCGCGGTGTCCTCCGCACGACGCGCGAGGACGGCGCCGTCGACGCAGAGCACCGGGCCGGCGGCGAGCTGCGGCGGGACGCCGGGGACCGGGGGCAGGTTCATGATGCGCAGGGACGTGGTGGCCTCGCGCGGCGCGTGGCGTGACCACGCCCGCCAACGGTCCAGCAGCGGCCGGGCGTGCGCGGCGGACCAGTAGCAGGCACCGGTGACGACCTGCGCGACGGGGAAGAGGCCGATCTCGACACCGGTGACGACACCGAACCCGCCGCCTCCGCCGCGCAGCGCCCAGAACAGCTCGGGTTCGTTCCCGGCGTCGGCGCGCACCGACTCCCCGTCGGCGGTGACCAGTTCGACGGCGCGGACGGTGTTGACGGCGAGTCCTGTGCCGCGGCCGTAGAAGCTGACGCCGCCGCCGAGCAGGTAGCCGACGACGCCGACGTGCTCGGCCGAGCCGTGCGCGGCGGCGAGCCCGTACGGGGCCGCCGCGCGGACGACCTCGCCCCAGGTGGTGCCGGCCGGGACGCGGGCGGTGCGGCGGACGGGGTCGATCTCGACGCCGCCCGCGAGTTCGGTGCGGATGAGCAGGGCGCCGTCGGCGGGCCGTACGGCGCCGGAGGCGTGCCCGGTGCTGTGCACGCGCACCGGCAGGGCGGCCCGGACCGCGGTGCGCACGGCGGCCCGTACCTGACCGGGGGTGCGCGCGACGACGGCGGCGGCCGGGCGGGGCGGGGCGGCGAGGTTGAACGCGGCGGTGGCCCGCTCGTACTCCGGGCTCCCGGGCCGGGCGAGGGCCGCCTCCCGGACGTCGGAGAGGGACATGGACGGATTCCTTCCGTAGCGGGCTTCCGTATCGGTGGCCGGGCGGGGCCGACCGGCTGTCAGGCCTCTTTGACGGCGGTGAGGAACACGAAGGTGCCCGGCCCGCTCTCCTCGCGGATGGTCAGGCCCGCCTCGGCCAGCCAGCGCCTGAGGTCCTCCGGATCGAACAGCCGCAGTCCGCCCTCGTGCTGCGGGAAGCGGTGGGCCGACTGGAAGTAGCGGTAGACGGGGTCCTCGGAACGGCGGAACGTCATCGCGGTGAAGGTGCCGCCGGGCCGCAGGATCCGGCCGGCCTCGGCGATGGCGGCCGGCGCCTCGTCGTAGAAGGCCTGCAGGGCGTTCCAGCACACGACCGCGCCGACGGAGGCGTCGGCGAAGGGCAGGTCGGCGGCGCCGGCCAGCACGGCGGGCACGTCGGGCAGCCGGCCGCGCAGCACGTTGAGCATGGGCAGCGAGCTGTCGACCGCGACGAGGCGGTCGGCGCCGACGGCCTCGGCGATCACGGTGGTCCACCGGCCGGCCCCGGCCGCGAGGTCGACGACGGGGCCGTCGACGGGGGTCACGTGCTCGGCGATGTAGCGGTCCTCGTCGTCGGGGGTGACGGCGCCGCCCCAGTTGGAGCCGGCCACCCGGAGGAACGAGGGGCGGGCCACGGCCTCGTAGAACAGGCCCATGCTGGGCACCTGGGACAGCTTCTCCAGGAAGTCGTCCACGCCCGCCTCCTCGCCGACGGGGGCGGTCAGGTCGAGGATGCCGCCCGCGGCCGGATAGTCCGCGGCGCAGCCGGTGCAGGTGAAGCGCCCGTCGCCCGGCTCGAGTTCCTTGTGGCAGGCGGGGCAGCGCAGCACGGCGGCGTGCGCGGCGATCAGTTCGGGTCCCGCGGCGGGGGCGGTGGCACGGGCCCGGTCGGGGACGGCGGCGGCCGGGGCGTCGGCCGGGTCGCCGTGGCACACCGCCCAGTAGGCGCGGGCCCCGGTGCAGCCGAGGACCGTGCGGGTGTCGTTGTCCCAGGCGGCCAGGAGCTGCTGCGGGCTCAGGGCCTTCACCCAGCTCTGGTCGAAGGCGACTTCGTCCTCGTTGAGGGTCCACACGGACGGGGAGGGCCACACGCGGCCCAGTCCGGGCCGGCCGGGGTCGAGTTCGCTCAGGGCGCGGTCGAGGCGGGAGAGGTCGGCCGGGTCCAGTTCCAGGCCGGAGACGGCGGCGAGGATCTCGTCCCGGTCGGCCGGGAAGTGCGACAGCAGGTAGAGCAGGGCGAGGGTCAGCGGGGTGCCGATGCCCTCGGTGCGCAGCAGCTCCAGGTACGCGTCCAGGTGGACGCGGACCGCGCGGGCCACCGGCCCGGCGACGGTGGGGTGTTCGGACTCGGCGAGCAGGCCGAGCAGGATCGCCAGGTGCCCGCGGCGCCCGTCGCCGGCCCGTTCGAGGGCGGCGGCCAGGGCGGGTACGGCGTCGAGGGCCGACGCGGTGGGTTCGCCGTCGTCCCACACCGCCTCGACCAGCGTGCGGTAGTGGTGCTCCGCCTGTTCCGGCGCGGCGTTCACGAAGGCGTCGATCAGGGCGTCGGTGGCGTGGGCGGTGGCTGCGTTCACGGGGCGTCCTTCCTGCATCGGTGCGGCGTCACCGGCGTCACCCGGCTCCCTGCGTGACCGGCGCGCTGACTTGCGCGCTTACCTACGCGCTGACCTGCGACGAAAGGGGCCGGTCGTGGGGATGCTGCCAGTGCCGCACGCGCCGCCGCATCTTCTGGACTGCCCTCCTTGCGGGGGCCGCGGGGCCGCGGGGCCGCCGGGCCCCGCCTGCGGAACGGACGCGCCGACGGGTCGCCCGGGGTCCGCCGGGACGCGCTTGCGGGACAGTCGCCGCCGACGAGCCACCCGGGGACCCCCGGGCCCCGCCTGCGGAACGGACGCGCCGACGGACCACCCGGGGCCATCGGGACGCGCTTGCGAGACGGATGCCGCCGGCGTGCCGCCCAGGGGTCGCCGGCGTGCCACGCGGGCGGCGACGGCGTGCCACGCGGGCGGCGACGGGAGTGCCGGGACGCGTCGGCGGCGCCCGCCGGGCACCGGGGACCACGGAGCAATCGACAAGATGCGGGGCCGTTCCGCGGCGGCGCACGATACGGCTGGACGCACGTGTTTCGGGATCCGTCCCGCCGGGCGAGCCCTGTGACCTCCTTCAGTGAGCCGCGGCCTTCACGCGCGGACCGACTCTCCTCGGAGCGCTTCATGCATCCCTTCCGTATCGACATCCCGCAGGACCAGCTCGACGACCTGCACCGACGGCTGGAGGCGACCCGCTGGCCCGACGAACTGCCCGGTGTCGGCTGGAGCCGCGGGGTGCCGCTCGGTTATCTGAAGGAGCTCGCCGAGTACTGGCGCACGTCGTTCGACTGGCGTGCGGCCGAGGCGCGCCTGAACGCGCACCCGCAGTTCGTCACCGAGATCGACGGCGCCCCCGTGCACTTCCTGCACATCACCTCGCCCGAGCCGGACGCGACGCCGCTGCTGCTCACGCACGGCTGGCCGGGTTCCGTCGCCGAGTTCCTCGACGTGATCGGCCCGCTGTCCGACCCGAGGTCCCACGGCGGCGACCCGGCGCAGGCGTTCCACCTGGTCATCCCGTCGATCCCGGGCTACGGGTTCTCCCGTCCGCTGCCGGAGAAGGGCTGGGACACGGGCCGTATCGCCCGCGCCTGGGCCACGCTGATGGAGCGTCTGGGGTACGACCGCTACCTGGCGCAGGGCGGTGACGCCGGCGCGGTGATCTCCCTGGAGCTCGGGCGGATCGACCCCGAGCACGTCATCGGCGTTCACGTGAACATGCTGATGACCTTCCCCTCGGGCGATCCGGCCGAGCTCGCCGGGCTCGGCCCGGCCGACCAGGCCCGCCTGGGCAAGCTGGCCCGCTTCGACGCGGAGCTGTCGGGCTACATGAAGGTCCAGCAGACCCGCCCGCAGACACTGGCCTACGCGCTGACCGACTCGCCGGTGGGCCAGCTCGCCTGGATCGTGGAGAGGTTCCTGGACTGGACCTCGGCCGAGCAGCGGCCCGAGGAGGCGGTCGACCGCGACCTGCTGCTGACCGTCGTGTCGATCTACTGGCTGACGGCCACGGCCGGTTCGTCGGCCCAGTTCTACTTCGAGGGCGCCGAGGGGGTGCGGGCCGCCGCCTCCGGCGCGGTCCCGCCGCCGCTGACGGTGCCGGTGGGCGTCGCCGTCTTCCCCGACGACATCTTCGTGCCCATCCGGAGCCTCGCCGAGCGCGACCTGCCCAACCTCACGCACTGGACCGAGTTCGAACACGGCGGGCACTTCGCCGCGATGGAACAGCCGGCCGCCCTGACCGGCGACATCCGCGCCTTCGCCCGCTCCCTCACGTCCGCCACCGCCACCGCCGCCTGAGCCGACACCCGCTCAGACAGAGAAGAGGCCTTAGATGACCACCCCGACCGTGATCGACGTCTGGCTGGGCGACCTGACCTTCCCCGGCTACATGGACCGGCTGCACCGGCTGGGCGCCGAGTTCGAGAAGGCCCACCCCGAGTACCGGATCAACATCGAGGGCCGGGACTTCCGCAACCTGTCGAAGGAGATCGCCGAGGCCGCCGACGCGGGCCGCCCGCCGGCGATCGGCGAGTTCTACTTCGCCGTCACCCAGGCCGCGTACGACATGCGGACGAAGGACGGCGAGCCGCTGTTCACCTCGGTGCAGCGGGCGATCGCCGGCCGCACCGAGATCCTCGGCGAGCCGGTCGTCGTCGACGACCTCCTGCCGGCCGTGCGCGAGCACTACTCCCGCGACGGCGACCTGGTCTCGATGCCCGCCGTGGTGACGGCGATGCTGATCTACGGCAACCAGGACCTGCTGCGCGCCGCCGGTGTCGAGCGGCTGCCCACCACCTGGGAGGAGCTGGAGGCGGCCTGCGAGGCCGTCGCCGCGCTCCCCGACGGCCCGAGCCACGCGGTGACCTGGGCCAACCACGGCCTGTTCTTCCAGCAGGCGCTCGCCGTCCAGGGCGGGCACCTGGCCGACCACGACAACGGCCGCTCGGGCCGGGCCTCCCGCCTGGACCTGTCGTCCAAGGAGATGCTCACCTTCGTCGAGTACTGGCAGCGGCTGCACCAGGAGGGCCACTACCTGTACACCGGCAAGATCCCGGACTGGGAGGGCAACCTCAAGGCCTTCGCCGACCAGGACGTGGCGCTGCGCGTCACCTCGTCCAACGACCTCAACTACATGGCCCAGGCGGCCGAGCACGCCGGCTTCCAGATGACGGTCGGCCGCTTCCCCGGCCGGGCGGGCGAGCCGTACGGCGGGAACATCATCGCCGGCACCTCGCTGTGGCTGACCGCCGGTCTCGACGAGGTGACGCAGGACGGCGCCCTGGCGTTCATGCAGTTCCTGAACAACCCGCGCAACGCCGCGGACCGCCACATCGCGAGCAGCTTCGTACCGGTGACCCGCTCCTCGTACCGGCTGCTGGAGGACGAGGGCTGGTTCGAGGCGAACCCCTACCACCGGCTGGCCAGCGCCCAGCTCGGCAGTTACACCGAGGGCGAGGGCGTGCCGCCGTGCCGGGGCGCGCTGTTCGGCGACTTCGCCGGCGCGCAGGACGTGATGACCCGCGCGATGGGCGACGTCCTGCTGCAGGGCGCGGACCCGGCGTCCCGGTTCGCCGAGGCGACCGCGGAGGCGCAGGAGCTGCTCGACGCCTACGAGCGCGACCGCGCCGACAACGGCGTGCGCAGCCCCGAGAGCCTGCGGGTGGAGTACTTCACCGGCGCCGAGGCCTACACGGGCGCGCAGCTGGAGAACGCGGTGCGCGGCAGCAACGGCTGACACCGGACACGTTGAAGGGGCGCCCCCACTCGGGGGCGCCCCTTCCGTGTGCCGTCAGGCCACCAGGGTGCGGGCGGGCTCGCGGTAGTAGTCGAAGTCGACGGCCTGGCCGTCGAGGGCCAGACGCAGTTCGGCCAGGCAGGTCCGTAGCGAGGCGAGTACCGCGGGTACCTGGACGGTGTCCGCGAGGTGGGTCAGGGTGCGGTAGCTCTCGATGAGGTGGAGCTCCTGCTCAGCCGTGAGAGGTGAGGACGCGTTCGTCATGAAGTCGTGCCGCCTTCCATTGTGATCGGGGCAGGCTGCCGGCGGGGGCGAGCTCCACCACGGGACGGATGCCGATCTCGCGCTTGAACTCCTCCGCGATACGGCCGCACAGCGCGTCGGCGGCCGGGCCGGCGAGTTCGCCCGCGTCCACCTTGACGTGGACGGTGTCGAGCCCGCGCACGGTGCGGATGGACGACTGGAACTCGTTGACCTCGTCGAAGGAGCGGACGACGTCCTCGATCATCACCGGGGTGACGGACACCCCGCGGATCTTGCGCATGTCGTCGACGCGCCGCAGGATGCCGCCGTCGTAGAAGTCCCAGGTGCGGCCGCAGCCGCACTCGGTGTGCGGGCGCCTGACGACGATGTCCTCGGTCCAGTGGCGGAAGAGCTGGACGCCCTCGCGGGAGAGTCCCGTGGTGACGCGGACGCCCTCCTCGCCGTAACCGACGGGCTGCTTCGTCTCGGGGTGGAGCACCTCGTCGTAGCAGGACTGCTCGTTGATGTGGCAGGCGTTGCGCCGCGAGGGACACTCGAACATGAAGACGCCGCCGAACTCGGTGGTGCCGGCCGCGTTGAAGACGCGGGCGCCGAAGGCCTCCTCGATGGTGCGGGTGGTGAAGTCGGAGCGCGGCTCCGCCCCGGCGAGGATGATCCGTACGTTCGCCTCGCGGGCGAGGTCGACGCCCATCTCGCGGGCCGTCTCGATCAGCCGCATGGCGTAGCTGGGGGTCAGGCCGAGGACCTCGATCCGCTGCTCCACCAGCAGACGGACGCGGGTGCGGGAGTCGAGTCCGCCGGAGGGGAAGACCGTGCAGCCCATGCGTTCCAGCGCGTAGTGCATGCCCCAGAAGCCGGCGAGCAGGCCGTAGCCGAAGCACACCATGCCCTTGTGGTGCGGGCGCACCCCGTTGGCGTACAGGGCGGTGCAGAAGGTGTCCACGCACCACGCCCAGTCCCGCTCGGTGTCGAAGGTGCGCACCGGCGGGTTGCCGCTGGTGCCGCTCGTCTGGTGGTGGCGCACGCCCAGCGACGGGTCGAGCGAGGGCCAGGTGCCGTACGGCGGTGCCTGTTCCTCGGCGGCGAGCAGGTCCGCCTTGTACAGCAGCGGCATCCGGGCGGTGTAGTCGGCGAGCGAGGTGATGTCCTCGGGTATGCGGGCGTTCCAGAACGGTGAGGAGCGCCGGGCGTGGTCGAGGGCGCGGCTGAGGCGCCGCCACCGCCAGGACTCCAGCTGTTCGCGCGGCATGGTCTCCGCTGTGCTGTTCCAGTAGTCCACGTATGTCTCCCCATGTACGCCCGGCGGTCGGTGACACCGGGAATCCTGACGCCCGTCGGCCCGGCGGCGCATCTTTGCGCGTGCGGTCCGTGGGCTCACGCCGGACGGCGGTTGTCACGGCGTGACAACCCGGTGAGGGCCACCGTCTCAGGCGGCCGTGACGGTGGCCGCCCGGGTGGTGAACTCCCGTACGGAGCGCAGGTAGTTGGTGATGATGTCCATGCCGTGGTCGGTGCGGAAGCTCTCGGGGTGGAACTGGACCGACTCCACGGGCAGGGTCCGGTGGCGCAGCCCCATCACATAGCCGTCGTCCGCCGAGCGGGCGGTGACCTCCAGGCAGTCCGGGACGCTCTCCTCGGGCACGACGAGGGAGTGGTAGCGGGTCGCCTCGAACCGGTCGGGCAGGCCGGCGAACAGGCCGCGTCCGTCGTGGCGGATCCGGCTGGTCTTGCCGTGCACGAGGTGCTCGGCGGGCACCACGCTCGCGCCGTAGGCACGGCCGATGGCCTGGTGGCCCAGGCACACCCCGAGCAGCGGCAGACGCCCGGCGAAGGCCCGTACGAGTTCCACGTGGCCCGACTCGTCCGGGTGCCCGGGGCCGGGGCCGAGGAGGATGCCGTCCAGCCCCATGGCGGGCACGTCGTCCGGGGCGAGCGCGTTGGAGCGGACCATGAGGGGGACGGCTCCCGCCGACATCAGGTACTGGCGCAGGATGTCGACGAAGCTGTCGAACGCGTCGACCACCAGGATCCGCGGGGGCGGACCGGAGGCGGGCCGGACGGTGAACATCCGGGTCACAGCAGTTCCTTTCCGGTGACCGCCCAGTGTGCGGCGCTCATCTTGGCCAGCGTCTCGCGCCATTCGGCACGGGGATCGGAGTCGGCGACGATGCCCGCGGAGGCGCGGGTGCGGTACACGCCGTCGCGGTGGAACAGGGTGCGGATGCACAGGGCGAGGTTGGTGTAGCCGCCGACGTCGAGGACGCCGAGGGCGCCCGCGTACAGGCCGCGGCGGCTGCGCTCGACGGACTCGATGATCTCCATGGCCCGGATCCGGGGGGTGCCGGTCATGGTGCCGGCGGGGAAGAGGGCGGCGATCGTGTCGAAGGCGTCCTTGTCCGGTTCGGCCTCCCCCAGCACGGTGGACACCAGGTGCAGCACGTGCGAGTAGCGTTCGACGGTGAGCCGGTCGGGCACCTGGAGGGTGTCGGCGCGGCAGATCCGTCCGATGTCGTTGCGGCACAGGTCGACGAGCATGGTGTGCTCGGCGATCTCCTTGGGGTCGGAGGACAGCCGCCGGGCGCCGGCCTCGTCGTCCCCGGTGCGCGGCAGCGTGCCGGCGATGGGCCGCATGGTGACGGTGCCGTCCTCGATCCGCACGAACAGTTCGGGGCTCGCGCCGATGACGCACTGGCCCGCCAGGCTCGCGAGGTACATGTACGGCGAGGCGTTGCGCCGGCGCAGCCGCTGGTAGACGTCGGCCGGGCGGGCCGGGGAGCGGATGGTCAGCTCGTGCCCGATCTGCACCTGGTAGATGTCGCCGGCCGCGATGTGCTTCAGGCAGCGTTCGACGTCGGCGGCGAACAGGTCGGGCCCGCTGTCGTCGGTGACGACGGAGGCGGGGAAGGTGTCGGCGGCCGGCTCGGGGTGGGTCTGTTCGGCCCGTGCGAGCAGGCCGAGGACGCCGCCCCGGTCGAGGGGTTCCCAGTGTTCGGACTCGTGCAGCAGCAGCTCGGCCCCGCCGTCCTCCAGGTCGGCGACGACGCAGCCCTGGTGCAGGACGAGGTGGACGTCGGGCAGGTCGGGGCGCTCCTCGATGAGGTGGGGGAGGTCCTCGACGTAGCGGACGGCGTCGTAGCCGAAGTAGGCGAGGAAGCCGAAGCGGAAGCGGGTGGCCGAGCCCTCGGCGTCGAACATCCGCTGGGCGGTGCGCAGCAGCGCCCACAGGTCCTTGAAGGAGCGCAGCCGCACGGTGGCGTGCCCCGCGCCGCCGGCCTCCTGAGCCCCGTCGTGTGCGAGCAGCGGCCGGGCGCGTTCCAGCAGCAGCCGTACGAGGCCGGGGCGGCCCGCGACGCGCACCGTCCCGTCGGTGACGGACAGCGACAGCAGGGTGCCGAAGCCGGCGAACTGGTAGCGGCGGTCGCGCAGCGGGCCGGCGGCGGACTCCAGGAGGTACACCTGGTCCGGCCCGAAGCGTTCGGCGAGGGCACGGTAGGCGGGGAGCATCGCCGGCTGGGGCAGGGCCCGCGCGTGTGTCGTCACGCGGACCGGGGCGGGCGCCGGGTGCGGATCGGTCATGGCAGGTCCTTACGGTTCACGTGGTGATCGCGTAGCGGTGCGCGACCTGTCGGGCGGTGCGCGCCGCGCCGTCGGGCCCGGTACGGCGGTCCAGGACCCGGGCCGCCTTCCAGCTGACGAACGAACCGGTGTGGGTCACGGGGTCGATGTCGGTGTCGACCACGACGGTGCTGTGCGCGCCGGTGCGTTCGCGCAGCCGGGCGGTGACGGCCGCGGCGACCCGGTCGGGCCGTGCGGTGCCGGGGAGGAGGTCCATGCGGACGGTGACCCGGTCGCCGCCGTCCGGTGCGCTGTCGACGACGACCTGGTAGCCCAGGCAGCCGCGGACGTCGGTGAGCACCGCCGCCTCCAGTTCGGCCGGCCACAGCAGGCCGTCGCCGAGCGGGATGCGGTCGCCGGCGCGTCCGACGACCTCGACGACCGGGCCGGGCAGGGCGGAGCCGGGCGGTGCGGGGGTGAGCCGGACCAGGTCCCCGGTGCGGTAGCGGATCAGCGGCTTGATGCCGTCGACCAGCATGGTCAGCACCAGTTCGCCGGTGCCGTACGGGCCGAGCGGGGCGCCGGTGTCCGGGTCCACCAGTTCGGCCAGGTAGTTGGGCGAGGACAGGTGCAGGGCGCCGCTGTCGGCGCCGGAGGCGATGCACAGGGCCTCCTGCGAGCCGTACAGGGCGGGCCGTACGACGGCCTGCGGCCAGACCGTGGAGACGTTCGCCGCGAACTGAGGGGTGCAGATCTCGCCGAGGACGAGGAACAGCTTCACCGGCAGCGCGGCCGGGTCGTAGCCGTGGTGCAGGGCGGCCTTGGCCAGGCTCAGGCACAGCGCGGGCGCGCACACGACGACCTCGACGCCGAGTTCCTCGATGAGGCGCAGCGCCTTCTTGAAGCCGACGCGCGGGGACTCTGGCCAGATCTTGACGTGGCAGAGGTCGAGGGTGGCGGCCACGTCGGTGAACACGTCGCCGAACGCGTACAGTTCGGACGGTCCCATGAGGCCGACGACGGGCTTGCGGTCGCCGAAGCGGGTGCGCAGCAGGTGACGCCAGGACTGCTCCACGGCGGTGTTGGAGGCGGCGATGTCGCGGGCGCCGCGCGGACAGGGGGTGGCGGCCCCGGTGGTGCCGTTGGTCTCGTAGTAGATCCGCGCGTCGGCGAGCGGACCGGACAGGACGTCGTACATCTCGCGGCGCAGGTCGTCCTTGGTGGTGAAGGGCAGCGTCGTGAGCGTGGCGGGGGTGACGGCCTCGATGTCCACGCCGGCCAGGTGGCGGCGGTAGAACGGGGAGCGTGCGGTGACGTGCCGCAGTACGGCGGTCAGCCGCTCGGCGTGCCAGTCGGCCAGCGCCCGCTCGGTGAGGGTGCCGTCGTGGAAGGAGTCGCTGATCCGGCGGTGGGCGGCGAGGAAGGCGTCGGTGCCGTCGGCGGTCACGGCCGGGCCTGCGCGGAGAGGGCGGGTTCGGGGGCGTCCTCGAACTCGGCGGCGTTCAGGGCGAGTCCCACGCGCTCGTTGGCCTCGCCGGTGTGGATCGGGCCGTCCTGCCCGGTGAGCCTGCGGTGCTCGGCCAGCAGCTCCATCATGTCGATCATCCGGTCCACGAGCCGGGAGACGTTGGTCAGTCCCTCGTCGTCCTTCAGCGCGTCGCCGCGGTGCAGGGCGTGCACGGTGGCCGGGAAGCCGCTGCCCACCACGATCATCCGGTTGAGCAGGGCGTTGACGGTGAGCTGCGCCCACACCTCGCCGCCGCTGTAACGGCGGGCGACGGAGACGACCCCGGCGACCTTGTTGGTCAGCGGGCGGTCGAAGCGCAGGTGGCCGACCCCGGCCCGCTCGATGAAGGTCTGCATGAGGCTGGCGGTGCCGAAGCCGTGGACCGGCGCGGCGAAGACGATGCCGTCCGCCTCGATCATCCTGGCCACCACGTCGGCGACGCCGTCCTCCACCGCGCAGGGCACCGTACGGGTGTTGCAGTCGCCGCACGGGCCGCAGCGGTCCATGCGGACGGAGCGCAGATCGACCGTCTCGAACTCGACCCCGCGCCGCGCCGCGACCCCGGCGGCGTACCGCAGGACGTCGGCGGTGTTGCCGTCACGCTCCGATCCGTTGATCGCCAGGATCCTGAGTGGTGCTGTCACGAGATGACTCCTTCGCATGCGAGGATTCGGCGGTTCCGGCGCAGTCGGCGGTGGGCCGCCGGAGAGCAGGGCGCGGATGGCGGGGTGCTCGGCTTCGCCAAGTCGTCGTGAGGGCCTGCCGACTTACCTGAATCGTCACGTCTGCGGGTGTGAAGGCGCATCTCTCTAAATGCTGTGCGAAAATCCCGGCCCCGCGGGCCCGCGGGAGGGGCGACGGCGCAGGTCAGGCACCTGACACGAAGGGATACGCGTCGAGTCCGCGCACCGGTTGCGGTGGATGGAGGTGGTGACGGCCGTCAGGCGCGGGAAGCGGCGCAGCAGCCGGGGCAGGGCGATCCGGGCCTCCAGGCCGGCGCAGGTCAGGCGCCGAGCACGAGGGGATACGTGTCGAGTCCGCGGACGACCCACCGGTCGCGGTAGACGGGGGAGGCGGCGGCCGTCAGGCGCGGGAAGCGGCGCAGCAGCCGGGGCAGGGCGATCCGGGCCTCCAGGCGGGCCAGGGGGGCGCCCAGGCAGTAGTGGGGGCCCGCGCCGAAGCTCAGGGGCCCCGGGGCGCCGCCGCGCGCCGGGTCGAAGCGGTCCGGCGCGGTGAAGCGGCGCGGGTCGCGGTTGGCGGCGGCCAGGATCAGGGTGAGCCGGGTGCCGCGCGGGACGGCGGTGCCGAGCAGCTCGGTGTCCTTCGCGGCCCAGCGGCTGGTGACGTGGACGGGCGGCTCGTAGCGCAGGATCTCCTCGACGTAGGCGTCGGCGAAGTCCGCGTCGTCGCACAGCCTCCGCGCGTACGGGGCGTGGTCCAGGGCGATCATCAGGCCGTGGCCGATGAGGAAGCTGGTGGTCTCGAAGCCGGCGGTGAGCAGCACCATGAGGTTGCCCATCAGCTCTTCGTGGCCGAGCCGCTCCGGGTCGTCGTCGTGGGTCGCGACGAGGAGGGTGAGGAGGTCGTCGGCGGGCTTCCGGCGGCGCTCCTCGGCGAGCCGGCCGAAGTAGTCGGCGAGGGCGTCCATCGCGGCGTCGGCCCGGTTCAGGGCCGTGGGGTCGGAGAGGCCGTCGGTGGACACGGCGATGGTGGAGGCCATCTCCCGGAACCAGACCTGGTCCTCCTCGGGGAAGCCGAGCAGGGCGCCGATGACGGCGATGGGCAGCCGGGAGGCGAACTCGGCGATGACGTCGACGGGACTGCCGCCGGCGCCGAGGCGGGCCATGCGGTCCAGCAGGCGGTCGGCCATGTCCTCGACGACCGAGGCGAGTTCGCGCACCCGGGGCGGGGTGAAGGCGAAGGCGGCCAGGGACCTCAGCCGGGTGTGGTCGGGCCCGTTGCTGTAGAGCATGGAGCTGGTGAAGGCGCGCAGGGAGGAGTGGGAGCGCCAGGCCGGACCGGCGGCGTCGTAGGCCGCACGGTCCTGGACGTGCAGGCTGTTGTCGCGCAGGGCGCGGGCGCACTCGTCGTACCCGGTGACGACCAGCCGGCCGGGTCCGCGCCGGGCGAGGTCGCCGTGGGCGCGGATCGCCTCGTACAGCGGGTAGGGGTCCTGCCGCCCCCGCGCGGTACCCAGGGCGGCGAACGCCTCCGTCAGGGACAACAGGGGGGCGGGCTCGGCCATCCGGGGTCTCCTCTGCGGCGGGCCGCTCGGTGCGGCCGGGCGGGCCGGTCACGCGGCGCGGGCGGGCCGGTCACACGGCGCCGGCGGGCCGTCCCGTGGCGCGGTCGGCGGCGGTCAGTTCGATTGCGGCGGGCCGCTCGGTGGGGCCGGGCGGGCCGGTCACGCGGCGTGGGTGGGCGGGCCGATGGCGTGGTCGGCGGCGGTCACGTGGCGCGGTCGGCGGCGGTCAGTTCGATGATCGCCGAGGGGCCGGCGGGGTGGACGGCGGCCACCTTCAGGCCGGCGTCGGCGGCGAGCGCGGCGAACTCGGGCACGCCGCGCTCCTGGGCCCCGTAGACGCACAGCATCCGCAGGTCCATGCCGGTGTGCGGGGCGTCGCCGTGGGGGCCGACCGACTCGATGACGAAGACGGAGCCGGTGCGCCCTGCGGCCTCGGCACAGCGGCGCAGGATCGCGGTCGCCGCGGTGTCGTCCCAGTCGTGCAGGATCAGCGAGAGCACGTAGCCGCCGGCTCCGGCGGGCAGCGGGTCGAAGAAGCTGCCGGTGACGGCGTCGGCGCGGTCGTCCAGACCGGAGGCGGCGAAGGACCGTTCGGCGTCGAGCGCGGCCTCCTTCAGGTCGACGACCGTGCCGCGCAGACCGGGGTGGGCTTCGAGCAGGGCGGTCAGCAGGGAGCCGTCGCCGCCGCCCACGTCGACGACGTGGGCGAGGCGGCCCCAGTCGTAGCCGGTGACGATGTCCGGGGCCCGGACGGCCACGTCGGCGCCCAGCAGGGAGTTGAAGGCGGTGGCCCGCTCGGGGTCGGCGGTCAGGTCGTCCCAGTAGGGGCGTCCGTAGCGCACCGGGAAGGCGGCCTCGCCCGTGGTGACGCTGTGCAGCAGCTCCACGAAGGACAGTTCGCCGCGGCCTCCGGTGTGGATGTCGAACCAGGCGCGCAGACCGGCCGGGTGGTCCTCGCGCAGGGGCCGGCCCAAGGCGGTGAGGTCGTACCGGCCGTCCTCGTCGCGTTCGAGCACCCCCCGCACGGCCAGGTAGCGCAACAGCCGCTCCAGGGCGCCGGGGTGGGCGCCGACGGCCTCGGCCAGGGCCGGTGCCGTCCGGGTGCCGGCGGCTATGTGGTCGGCGATCCGCAGGGTCGCGGCCACGCGCACGGCCATCGGCGTGCCCAGGTTCGCCATCCGCCACAGCGCGGCGGCACTGCCGTCCTCGTCACCCAACACAGCGATGCCCTCCTTCACCGCGGGCACAGCGGGGCCCGCGATGCCATCCTCCCGGAGCGGTGGGCCCGGCCCATCTCCTGGATTGCGCTCCTGGGACGCCGGGTTGTACGGGGGTGCGGCGGGCGGTCCTCGGCCTCGCGCCGCGAACGCCGCCTCGTACGCCCGGCCGCCGCGCGGGAACCGCCGGCGCGCGTGTACCGGGCCCGGTGGACCGGGGCGGAGTCTCCGCCGTGTCGGCCTCGCGGAACCGTCCGCCTGCAGTGTTCGAGCTGTGCGTACGCGGTCCCTGTCCGCTCGGCCCGCCGACTGCTTGCCTACCGTTGTGGCCATGACCGCCCAGGCTCCCGGGCCTTCTCCGTGTGCCGTCCCGGGAGGTCGGTGACGCGCGTACCGGGTGACGGCGGGGCACGATCCGCTGGTGGGCGGCGCCTTGATCGTGGGGCCGGACCGGGATGGGATATTCGGTGTTCCGCACGCTCCACGGGCGCACAGGATGGTGCGCATGACTCCGGCCACCCCCGTGCTGCACACCGCCCGCCTGCGACTGCGGCCCTTCACCGACGCCGACGCGGACCCCCTCTTCGCACTGCACAGCAGCGCCCACGTGCTGCGCTACTGGGACTCCCCGCCGTGGACCGAACGGGCCCGCGCCGAGCGCTTCATCGCGATGTCCCGGAAGACGGCGGACGAAGGCACCGGGGCGCGGGTGGCGATCGGCCGGGCCTCCGACGGGGCCTTCGTCGGCTGGTGCGGCCTGGTCGAATGGAACCCGGTCCACCGCAGCGCGTCGCTGGGCTATGTCCTCGACGAGGCGATGTGGGGCCACGGCTACGCGACGGAGGCCGCCCACGCCCTGCTGCGGTGGGCCTTCGACACGCTGGACCTGAACCGGGTCCAGGCCGAGGCGGACACGCGCAACGTGGCGTCCGCCCGGGTCCTGGAGAAGCTCGGGTTCGTGCGTGAAGGGACGTTGCGGGAGGACTGCGTCGTCGACGGCGAGGTGTCCGACTCCTGGGTGTTCGGGTTGCTCAGACGCGAATGGCGGCCGTCGGCCATGTCGCATCCGGCCCACTGAGCGGTCGTCGGGGAGGGGGCGGTCCGCATTCACTCGTAACGCAGGCGCAGCGACTCCCGTTCGGCCTCCTCGATCTGGTCGACGGTCAGGCCCGGCAGGTTCAGCTGGGCCAGCGTCACCTCGGCGCTGGTCGGCTGGGCGTCGGCGGGTACCCACTGCTCCGGTTTCCAGGCGCCGGCGCGCATCAGTGACTTCGGGCGGTGCGGATAGACCCGTTCGGCGTGCACCACGATTGCCGTGACCGGCGGTCTGCCGACGGGAGTGAGCCGGGCGAGCAACTCCGGGCGCGCGGAGACGCAGGCGCGGCCGTTGACCCGCAGCGTGGTCGGGCGGCCGGGAATGAGGAAGAGCAGTCCGACGCGTCCGGTCCGCAGCACGTTGTGCAGGGTGTCGAGCCGCTTGTTGCCGGTCGCGTCGGGGATGACCAGGGTTCGCTCGTCCAGCAGGGCCCCGGACCGTGCCGGAACGGCGGGCCCGGGTGCTCACGGGATCCCGGAGGATGCCCGGAACGGCCAGTCCGCTCAGGGGAGTTCGTGCCGAGTGCCGTCGGCGACCGCGTGGAGCTTGTCGGGGTTGGCCACGTTGTGGATGGCCGAGATGCGGCCTTCCGGATCGAAGTCGAAGGTCAGCGTGGCGACCACGCGGTCCGGGCCGCGGAAGACCACGCCCGGGCCGCCGTTGATCCAGGTGATCTCCGCCCGCATCTGCCGGGGCTCGATGCCCTGGTAGGTCGCGGTGCCGAGCGCGGCGAACCAGCGGGCCACGGTCTCCGGGCCGACGACCGGCTTGAGGGCCTGGCGGACCTTGCCGCCGCCGTCGGTCCACAGCGTCACGTCCGGGGAGACCAGCTCCATGAGGGTGTTGATGTCACCGCCCGCCACCGTCGCGAAGAAGCGCTCGGTGACGTCGCGTTGGCGGGCACGGTCCGCGGTGAAACGGGGCCGGTGCCGTCCAGCAGCTCCGGGATGTTCATCCGGGCCGTCTGCTGACCGGTGGCGGTCATGTGCAGCCGGAGCCGCTCGGTGAAGGTGTCGTAGGGGTTGACCAGCGTCACTCGCAGGTTCCCGCGCTTCCTGGTGCGGGCCGCGAGCTGGATCGCGGCGGAGAGCCCGGCGTAGCCGGCGCCCAGGACCAGGACCTCGTGCCGCTGCGCTGCTGTCGTGTTCATCGCCCTGCTGCCTCTTCCGTGTCGGTCGTTCCCGCTGTGCGGACGACCACCAGACGCAAGCCGGTCTTTCGATCGTGACGTCGGGCCGATATGACCCGCGTCACACCGAAGAGGAGAAAGAACGCGCACGGCGCCGGCACAAGGACTTCCGGAACTGTGACGGCGAGGGACGTAATGCCGGATTCGCAGAGGCCACGGAGTTCAGTCGGTCATGTGGCGGTGTCCACGCTCGTCGAGCAGGTGGCCGGGGAGGTCTCGGACTCGGTGGCGAGGCCGATCAGCTCCTCGAGCCGGTCGTGAGCCCTGGTCAGGTCGTCGATCTGGGTCCGGATGCGGTCGCGTTCGTCCTTGAGCCGCTGTGTCATCCGCGGGGTCGCGACGAGGGTGTCCAGGAAGGGCAGGATCTGCAGGATGGCTTTGCTGCTCAGCCCGGCCGAGTAGAGAAGCTGGATGAACTTCACCCGCTCGACGGCGGACTCGGGATACCGCCGGTGGCCGCTGGGGCTGCGGTCGGCGACGACGAGCCCCTGCTCTTCGTAGTACCGCAGCGCACGGACGCTGACCCCGGCGCCCTCGGCCACCTTTCCGATACGCATGGCGCCTCCCGGCGGTCCGGACTTGATCCTCACGTTGACGTGAGGTTTTAGCGTACGCCCCATGAACATCCACGGAGCCACCGCGCTCGTCACCGGAGCCAACCGCGGCATCGGCCGCCAGCTTGCCGCCCAGCTCGTCGAGCGGGGCGCGAAGGTCTACGCAACCGCCCGTCGACCCGAATCGATCGACCTCGACGGCGTGGAGGTCCTCGCCCTGGACATCAGCGACCCGGCCGCCGTCGCGGCGGCGGCCCGCGCGGCGGGCGACGTCGACCTGCTCGTCAACAACGCCGGAATCGCAGGAGGCACCCTGCTCGGCGACCTGGAGAATGTCCGCGCCGCGCTGGACGTGAACTTCTGGGGCACGCTGTCCATGGCCCGCGCCTTCGCGCCGGTCCTCGCGGCGAACGGCGGGGGCGCGATGGTGAACATCGCCTCGTCGGCGTCCTGGTTCGTCTTCCCCGGCAGCAGCGCCTACGCGGTCTCGAAGGCCGCGGTCTGGAGCATGGGCAACGCCCTGCGCCAGGAACTGGCCGGGCAGGGCACCAGTGTCGTCTCGGTCCATCTCGGAGCAGCCGACACGGACATGATGAAGGGCCTGGACGTACCCAAGACGGACCCGGCCGAGGTCGCCCGCATCGCCCTCGACGGTGTCCAGGACGATGTGTTCGAGGTGGTCGTCGATGAGTTCACCGCGATGGTCAAGGCGTCGCTGAGCAAAGATCCTCGCGACTTCGACCAGCAGTTCCAGCAGTTCCTGAACTCCTGACCACAGCCGGAACCCCCGGCAGACGATCATCGATCGCGAGGCGGGGGACTGCTGTCGAGGCAGCTCCGAGAGGTCGTTGAGTCCGTTTCTGGTAGCGGCCTCGTCCGGGCTGGTCGAGGAAGCCTTGGCGGGTGAGGCGTCCGAGACGGCCGCGGGTGATGTCGGCGGATGCCTCGTCGGTGGGCGGTAGAGCTGTCACGGCCGGCCGCGGGACTGGAGGACGTTCGGCTCTTCCGAGGTTTTCCCAACCGTTGACCGTTCGACTCGGGGCTCGGCGGGTGAGCGACGACGTCCTGTGCGTGCTCTTCGTCATCCAGCGACAACCTGGCGAAGGGCAGCTCTGTGCTCGCCGAGTTCCTGATGGACCAGGGACGTGAGCGACAAGTCGTCCGGGGACGTGATCCAGGAGGCGTAGCCGGCGTAGAAAGACCGCACACCCATGTCAGCCAGGACGCCCGCCAGGCTCCGGTCCTCGAACCGCTCGAAGAGCTCGTGTTCGATCGCCCGTGCGATGGCGTCACGCTTGAAGGCGGCTCGTTCCTGCAGCTCCGGACTCGAGGCGATGAGAGGCATCAGGAGCCGGCCCGTTTCCCGGTGCTCGGCGGTGTGGAGGCCGGCCATTCCCGCGACCGCGGCGGCGAGCACCTCCTCCGCCCGTGCGTCGGCGGGCACCCGGTCGATGGCTTCGGTCGCGCTCGCGATCAACGCACTCTGACCCTGGAACAGGATCTCGCGCTTGTCGGAGAACAGCCGGAAGAGGGTCGTCCGCGTCAGACCGGCCCGTTGGGCGATCTGCGCCGTTGTCGTGGCCTCGTAGCCCTGCTCGGTGAACAACTCGATCGCCGCCTGCAGCAGTCGCCCTCGAGCGTCCGGATCCCATCTCGCCATGGGAACCACTCTAAATGATGCAACACAGTCACATCCGAAGTTGATATTACAGAGTCACATCACCTAGCCTGATGGAACACAGTCACATCACGGTGCGTGACAGTCCCGGCCGGTTTCGCCGGTGCCCGGGCACTCCCCCAGACTTCGATTGAGAGCACACCATGCAGGTTTTCATCACCGGTGCGTCAGGCTGGATCGGAACAGTACTGACGAAGGATCTGGTTACAGCAGGTCACACGGTGGTCGGTCTCGCCCGCTCGGACTCCTCCGCCGAGAAGATCATCGCTGCCGGCGGCAGTGTCGTGCGGGGCGACATGTCCGACCACGACGTGATCGTGGAACAGGCGAAGCAGGCCGACGCCGTGGCCCACCTGGCGTTCACGCTCGACTTCTCGAAGTTCGGGGAGACGGTCGAGAACGAGCTTCAGCTGCTGACGAAGATCGCTGCGGCCCTGGAGGGCAGCGGCAAGGCGTTCTTCGCTGCCTCCGGCACCCCGATGGTCGCGGGCCGGGCCGCCCTGGAGAGCGACGTCATGGACGACTCGGGGCCCGCCGGTGCTCGTGCCGCCACGGCCAAGGCCGTCCTGGCTCTGGCCGAGCGGGGAATCCGCTCGGGTCTGGTCCGGCTGCCGCGCACCGTGCACGCCGAGGGAGACCACGGCCTGATCGCCATGCTGGTCGGCTTCGACCGGCAGCTGGGCGTGGCCGCCTACGTGGGCGACGGCCAGAACCGCTGGCCTGCCGTGCACCGCAGCGACGTCGGCAGCCTGTTCCGACTCGCCCTGGAAAAGGCCCCCGCCGGCACCGTGCTGCACGCGGTCGCCGAGGAGGGCGTACCGATGCGCCAGGTCGCGGAAATCATCGCGGCCAAGACCGGCCTGCCCGCCACGCCCGTCGACCCCGCGCAGATGGGTCCCTTCGGTGACCTGCTCGGCGGCGACCAGCCCGCCTCCAGCGCCGCCACCCGCGAGCTGCTGGGCTGGGAACCGACCGGGCCGACGCTGCTCGAGGACCTCGAGGCCGGCCACTACACCTCCTGATTCCTCGATGTTCGAGCGGTGCGTCGGCTTGGCCTGGTGTTCCAGGTGCCGGATCCACTCGGGTGCGATGGTTCGCATCCCTCGAGCACGTGTCCTCGTCGGCGTACTGGCCTCCCTCCTCGCAGACGAGTGTGATCGACTCATCGCACCGAGGTGCAACTGATCGACTATCCGGATCACCAGGGCAGCCGGTAGCGGCCCCTCCCGCAGCCGCTGCGCAAGAACGTGAGCGCCGTCATCGCCAAGCGGCTGCGGGACGTCGGCGACTCGCCCATCCCCGGTCCGCGCCGGACACGGGAGAGCGAACCCACCCCGACGCCAAGGCCGTACGCGGAGGGCGTCGATCCGGTGGTCCGCCGTAAGTACGAGTGCGACCGGCGGGACGGCATGTGCGGCCGTCCCGTCGACGTCCGGGGCGACCGGTGTCCCGCGTGCGCGCGGATTCGGGAGCCCTCGTGGTGACGGCCCCGCGCACGGCACCGCCCGCCGCCGGAGGGTTCCGGGGCGGGCGGGGGTTCGGGGCGGATCACAGGGCGGTGGGTTCCCGGGCGGAGGTGGTGGGTTCGGTGCCCCGGACGTCCACGTCGAGCGCCGTCGGCTGCCGCCGGAGCGGTTCGCCGACCGCCATGCCGTCCCACGGCCGTGAGGCGGACGGAGACGCCGTCCGGGTACGCGGCTCAGGACCTGTGCCGCGTACCCGGAGGGAAAGCCCGGCCGGCCTCTACCTGAGGGGGCCCTCCTCCTTGTCCTTCCGGATGTGGAAGGTGAGCCACCGGGCGCTACTCGGTGCGCAGCGCCGCGGCCGTGCGTGCCCCGGCGGCCCAGCCTGCCGGGGCCAGCGCGCCCAGCATCGCGATCACGACCCCGCCGAGCCCCAGCAGGAGCAGCCGGAAGGGCCCGTACACGTCGAGGACGAGCGGCGGCAGGCCGGTGCCCACGGCACGCCCCATCACCGGCATGACGACGTGGTGCAGCGCGTACCCGGCGGGGACGCCGAGCAGCCCGCCGATCACGCCGGTCACGGCCACCGAGGCGAGCACGAGGCTCAGGGTCTGCCGCGGTGACATGCCGATCGCCTTGCAGACGCCCAGGTCGTGGATGCGTTCCCGGGTGTCGAGGACCACGGAGTTGAGTACGCCGAGACCGGCCACGACGATCAGCATGAGGGTGAGCAGCGCCGCCATCGCGGCCATGACGAGGATGACGCCGTCCTGCCCCGGCTCGGAGCCGGTCGTGGCGTCGCCCCCCAGCGGCCGTACGACCGCGGCGACCTTCCGGGCGTACTCGTCGGCGGAGACGCCGGCCTTCGTCTCGACGAGGAAGGTACCGGGCTCGGCCGACTCGAAGTCGGCCATGTCCGCGTGGATCTCCAGCCGGCTGCCCGAGGTGTCGAAGGACTCGCCCACGATCCGCAGGTTCGCGGTCTCCTTCTCGTGGGTCACCCGCACCGTGTCACCGAGCTCGGTGCTGGTCCTTTCCAGGAAGCGTGAGGGCACCACGACCTGTCCCCTGCCGGTGATCCAGTGCCCGGAGAGCATCTCGTAGCTGCCGGGGCGCGAATCGCCCTCGTAGAGGGCGGCCCGGACCGGTCCTGAGACCCCGGCCACGGCGACCTCGGTCCGGGCCTTGCCGTAGTACGACTCCGTGCCCGGCTGCGACGTGATGGCGGACCGCACCTTCGCCGGGTCGGCGGCCTTGGGCTTCTCGGACGTGCCCGCCGCGCTGTTCCCCACGGGAGGCGGGCCCGACCCGCTGCCGCCGGGGGGAGGCGGATCTCCCGCGTCGCCCCCCGCAGGAGGCGGTGGCGGGGGAGCGACTTCGATCGCCCTGGTCGTCGTGACCGTGACCGCGGCACGGTTCTCGGGGTCCTGCGAGGTGCCGATCGCGTTCAGGGACGAGGTCAGCCCCACCGCGAACGTCGCCGCGACGGTGCCGGACGCCACCGCGAGCAGCATCGCGAGGGTGCGTGCCGGATGGGTGAAGGGGGTGGCGAGACCGTAGGTCACCGGCCGCGGCAGCGGCAGCGTCCCCATCACCCGGTGCGCCCACCGGCCGCGTCCCGTGCGCGGCGCCCGGCCGACCGCGATGGCCTCGACCGTGCGCAGCCTGCCGGCCCGCGACGCGGGAATCAGCGCCGCGAGCCCCACGACGACCAGGGCGGCGGCCGGCACGGCGACGTCCACCCACCAGGCCACCGAGAGCGGGACGCCGCCGTACACCGACTCGGTGTCGGACAGCAGCGGCACCGCCAGGAGGTTGCCCAGGACGACCCCCAGGGCGATGCCGACGACGGCCGGGATCAGCGCCTGGGCCACGTAGGCGAGTACGACCTCGCGCGGAGTGAAGCCGATGGCCTTGAGGATGCCGATCCTGCGCAGGCCGGTGCCGACCGCGCCGCTGATCACGCTGCTGACGGTGATCACCGACATCACGATGCCGAGCGCGCCGAAAGCCGTCACGAACGGGACGGTCGCCGCCGCACCCTGATCAGCGGCGCGCTTGGTGTCCAGCCAGGACTGGGTTCCGAGGAGCGCTCCGGACCCCACAAAGGCGGCGAGCTCCTTCCGGTCGGCGAGGATCTGCTGCTTCGTGCTCGCGGAGTCGAAGCGGTAGAGCATCTGACTCGAGACCGGGTTGTCCTTCGATCCCAGCGCGTCGACCTGCGCGGGGGCCGCCCAGGCGTCGGCGCTCTCGCCGGCCGACACGGCGAAGCCGACGACCGAAAGGGCCGGGGTGTCCTTGGCGTTCGACGTCTTCATGGAGGTGCCGATCCCGATGGCGGGCCCCTCGAACGACGCGTCGAGCACGATCTCGCCGGGCTTCCGCGCCCACCGGCCCGACTTCAGGTCCACCCGGTCCACGGCGCCGTCAGGACCGGACCGTCCCACCAGGGTCAGCGTCGGCAGTGGGAAGCCCGACCGGTCCACCGGGCGGACCGCCGTGGACGGGTACGGTCCCGCGCTCGCGGCGACGCCGGGCAGTCTCCCGGTCCTCGCCAGCCGCGCCGCACTCGCCTCGGCCGGATCGAACTGCGCGGTGATGTGCGCGCCCCGCTGCCTCTCGAAGGCCTTGTCGAAGGGCGCGGCCGCGGCGACCATCAGCGACCCGGCGACCACGGCCGAGGCCACGGCCATCATCGCGGCCACGGCGATCACCACGGTCTGCACCCGCCGCCGGTCGACGCCGGAACGTACGACCCGGCCCAGCGCGCCGGTACCGAACGGGCTCATCGGGCGGCCCGCGCGTACGTGTCGCGGTCGAGGCGACCGTCGACCAGGTGGATCGTGCGGCTCGCGCACGCCTTGGCCAGCGTCAGGTCGTGTGTCACCAGCACGATGGTCTGTCCGGCGCGGTGCAGATCCGTCAGCAGATCGCGGACGTCGTGGCCCGAGGCGGTGTCGAGCGCGCCGGTGGGTTCGTCGGCGAGCAGCAGCGCGGGCCGGTTGACCAACGCCCGGGCGACCGCGACCCGCTGGCGTTCGCCTCCGGACAGCCGGCCCGGGTAGGCGCGGGCGTGCTTCTGGATGCCCAGCGTCTCCATGAGCTCACCCGCGCGGGCCGCGGCCTCGCGCCGGCCGGCCCCGGTCAGCCGGGCCGGGAGCTGGATGTTGTCGGTGACGGTGAGGTCGTCGAGGAGGTTGAAGAACTGGAAGGCCATGCCGATGTGCTCGCGACGGAACCTGGCGAGGGCGTGCTCGCCCAACCGGTCGATCCGTCGCCCGGCCACGGTCACGGCGCCGTCGGTCGGCTTGTCCAGGCCGGCGACGAGGTTCAGCAGCGTGGACTTGCCGCTGCCGGAAGGGCCCGTCACGGCAAGGGCCTCGCCCTTGGCGACGCCGAGCGTGAGCGGTCCGAGCGCCGGCGCGCCGGCGCTGTCGTAGCGCTTCGCCACACCCTCCAGTTCGATCACTTGACGCATATGGGTTGTCCGTCCTTGCGGTCGCGAGAGGCACATGCCGTTGCCGGTCCTGCGAACCTAGGGATGCCGGGCACGGGACGCGTCGGCCGCGGAACCGACATCAGGTCCTCCCCGCGGAGGGCCCGGCCGCGGAGTCGTCCCTGAGGAGTAGGCCTCTCGGACAGTGCTCCGGCCGGACAGGCGGACGCGGGCCGGGTGGGGAGCGCAGCACAATGCACGGATGGAGGCGGAGGACCGGCGCAGCCGGCATCAGCAACTCGTCGAAGCGCTACGCCCGGAGGCGAAGGCCGCTCCGCTGTCCCGGCGTGCGGTGCGCGCCGATGTGGTGCTGGCGGTCGTACTGACCGTCATGGCCCTGTTCGTGGCGGTGCGCCATCCCGGCGACGGGCCGGTGGACGTCAACCCTCCTGCGGTGGACGCCGGGACCGGGGTCCCGGCCCCGCCCTCGCCGCCCGGCCCTGGCCGGGTGCCCGTGGAGGAAGGACCCTCCTCGGTGCCCTGGGCCCTGGTCGTCCTGTCGACGCTGCCGCTGGCAGCCCGGCGCCGGTATCCGCTGACCTTGTTCGTGGTGGTGCTGGGCGCGGCGCTGGCCATCGGCGGCTCCGCCTCCTGGATCACCGTCCTGGCCTGTGTCATCGGCGCCTACAGCGCCGTCGTGTACAGCCGTTACCGGACGGCGGCGATCGCCGTCCTGGTGGCGGCCGCCGTGCTGTCCGGTGTCGCCTTCCGCAACGCGGAACCCGTGCTCCCGGGATGGTCCAGCCCGGGGTTCGTGCTCCTGGTGGCGGGGATGCTGGCCAGCCTCGTCCGCTTCCTGCAACTGCGGCTGGCGTCCAGCCGGGCCCGGGTGACGGAACTGCGGGCCGCCCAGGAGGAGGCCACGCGCCGCGCGGTCGAGGAGGAGCGTGCCCGCATAGCCGCCGAACTGCACGACGTGGTGACCCACAATGTGAGCGTGATGGTGATCCAGGCCGGCGCGGCCCGCAAGGTGATGGACATGGCGCCCGAGCAGTCGAAGGAGGCACTGCTGGCCGTCGAGGCGGGTGGCCGGGCCGCCATGGCCGAACTCCGCCACGTGATGGGCCTGCTGGCCGGTCCGGACCACGAGAGGCCCGACGGCCTGGAGCCCCAGCCGGGGCTCGCACAGCTCGACGCGCTCGTCGCGCGCGTGCGCGCCGCCGGTACGCCCGTGAGCGTCGGGGTGTCGCTGCCGCCGGATCCGCTGCCGCCGGGGGTGGACCTGGCGGCGTACCGCGTCGTGCAGGAGGCGCTGACCAACACGATCAAACATGCGCGCGGCGCGCGGGCGTCCGTCGCCATCGGTTACACCGACACCTGTCTGGAGATCGAGATCACGGACACCGGTGGTGCCGGGGACTCCCCGCCGGTGCGGAGCAACGGCCGTGGCCACATGGGGCTGCGCGAGCGGTTGGCCGTCTACCGGGGCGAGCTGACGGCCGGACCGACGCCGACCGACGGCTACCGGGTGACGGCCCGCATCCCACGGAGCGCGGTATGACCGCGGACCGGCCACCTCTGCGCGCCGTCATCGCCGACGACCAGGCCCTCGTACGCACCGGTTTCAGGATGATCCTGGCCGCGGACGGCATAGAGGTGACGGCCGAGGCCGCCGACGGGGCCGAGGCCGTCGCAGCGGTCCGCCGTACGCGGCCCGACGTCGTCCTCATGGACGTCCGGATGCCGGAGATGGACGGCATCGAGGCCACCAGGCGCATCATCGGCGACGCCGGCCCGGCCGGAACGCGGGTCGTCATCCTCACCACGTACGACCTCGACCACTACGTCTACACCGCGCTCACGGCCGGCGCCAGCGGCTTCCTGCTCAAGGACGTCACCCCCGAACACCTGGTCGCCGCCCTGCGCCTGGTGCGGACCGGCGACGCCCTCCTCGCGCCCACGATCACCCGCCGGCTGATCGAGCGCTTCGCCCGTCACGACGAACCGCAGACCATCGCCCCGCACCGCGATCCGTCCGGCCTGACCCCGCGCGAGCTCGAGGTGCTCCGCCTGCTCGCTACGGGCCTCAGCAACGCCGAACTCGCCTCCCGGCTGTTCCTCAGCCCGACCACGGTCAAGACCCACGTCGGCCGCATCCTGTCCAAGCTGGACCTGCGCGACCGCGTCCAGGCCGTCGTCTTCGCCTACGAGACGGGGCTGATCGCCCCGGGCGGGGGCGCCTAGCACTCCAGCCGTTGTCGATCCACCGCGGAGCCCCCGGAGAACCGTCCGTTCCCCCGTTCGACGCCCGGGGCGACCGGTGCCCCGTGCGCGAGGATTCCGGAGCCCTTGTGGTGACGGCCCCCGCACACGGCACCGCCCGCCGCCGGAGGGTTCCGGGGCGGGTGGCGGTGGACCTCCCGGGGCGGCAAACCGCTTCCGGGAGCGGGCTGCGTCCTTCGCGGCCGGCACGGGCACGCGGCCGGAGAACGCGGTGCGCGGCAGCCGCCCACCACCTCCGTCACCAGGTGAGTTGCACGGAGCAACTTGGAAGATGCCGCCGCTTTCCAAGGTCACTAACTTCATATGTGGGCGCTACACGAAGCCCTCACCAACCCCCACGATTTCACATGGAGTTGACTGTGACTGCCACGAAGAAGCTCGGTCTCATCACCCGTCTCGGCGCCACCGCCGTCATCGCCACCGGTCTGGCTCTCGCCACCCAGTCCTCGGCCATGGCCGCGCCCACGGTCTCGGTCTCGCCGGCCTCCGGCCTCTCCGACGGCCAGACGGTCGCCGTCTCGGCCAACGGTCTCACCCCGAACACGGTCTTCCACATCGGCCAGTGCGCGCAGGTGGAGGCGCAGAAGTTCGGGTGCGACAAGTCCACCTCCAAGGACGTCACCACGAACGCCCAGGGCGAGATCAACACCTCCCTGGTTGTCCACAGCTCCTTCGAGGCGGTCGTGAGCGCCGACGGTCCGGTCTGGGGCACCGTGGACGCCAAGGCCACGCAGACCCAGGTGGTCGTGCTCAGCGACACCGGTGAGGGCGGTGGTCAGGCGATCAGCTTCAAGTGATCGCAGGTTGCCCCTCCCCCCACTACAAGCGGCGGAACTCCGGCAGGCCCATGGGGCCGGGGTTCCGCCGCTGTGCGGATCCACGCATGTGCTGACCGCCCGACGCGGCGAGTGCGTCCAGCGGCTCAGGACGCGGCTGCGCCGGGACCGGCGCGCGCGGAGCCGTCGATGTCGATCGCCCGGCCGTCCAGGGCGACGCGCAGTTCCACGAGGACACTACGCAGAGCTACCACGCCTTGTGGGCACCGGGCACTTCCGGGCCGGTGCCCACCAGGCGTGGTTGC